>NZ_JAKRLB010000011.1:0-89296 GCF_022664405.1 Micrococcus luteus
CCCAGGTGGCCACCGTGGGGCGGCTGACGCGGAACTCGGCGGCGACATGGGCTTGGGGGATCCCGTCGTTCAGGTGGCGGTGGACCATCCTGAGACGGCCGGTGGGGGTCAGGGGTGCGTTAGCGTGGGTCATGAGCGGGCTCTTTCCAGCGGAGGGGTTGTTGAGGAACTTCCATCCTGCCGGGCGGGGCCCGCTCGTCTCATCTCAGCCCGGGCCTCGTGCCAAGAACCTCATGACCCACAACACCTAGGATGCCGCGCATGAGCACCCTGCGTCGCCTCGTCGTCACCGCCGACCCCGCCCTCCTCGTCACGGACGCGCCCCCGGTCGGCGTGCCGGACGACGCCGAACGGCTCATCGACGACGGCCTGCTGGGCTGGCGCTTCGCCGCGGACGAGTGGGCGGCGGCCCCGGAGCCGAGCTCCGGGTGGGACGTGCTCACGCTGCCGGCGGCGGTCGCCGCCGCGCCGGTGCCCCTCGTGGTGACGGACGTGGACTCCACGCTGATCCGGCAGGAGGTCATCGAGCTGCTCGCCGCCCACGCCGGCCGCGAGGCCGAGGTCGCCGAGGTGACGGAGCGGGCGATGCGCGGTGAGCTCGACTTCGCCGCCTCGCTGCACGCGCGCGTCGAGGCGCTCGCGGGGCTGCCCGTGGGCGTCGTGGCGGATGTGGTGCGGGCCATCCGGCCCACCGACGGAGCCCTCGCGCTGATCGAGGCCGTCACCGCGGCCGGCGGCCGGGTGTGCGCGGTCTCCGGTGGCTTCACCCAGGTGCTCGCCCCGCTGGCCGAGGCGTGGGGCGTGCACGCCTACTGCGCCAACGAGCTCGAGGTGCGGGACGGGCACTTGACCGGGAGGGTGCTCGGCGACGTCGTGGACCGCGCGGCGAAGGCCGCCATGCTGCGCGCCTGGGCCGAGGACGCAGGGCTCACCCCCGAGCAGGCCGTCGGCGTGGGCGACGGCGCCAACGACATCGACCTGCTCGAGGCGGCCGGCTGCGGCGTGGCGCTGTGCGCAAAGCCGATCCTCCGGGAGCACGCGGACGTCGTCGTCGACGTGCCCTCCTTCACCCCCCTGCGGTGGCTCCTGGGTCTCTGAGGCGCCCGCGCCCGGAGGTCACGAGGGCCGGATCCCACGGATCCGGCCCACGTCGTCAGGGGTGTGGTGCGGTTCAGTCCTGCCCGAGGAAGTCCTCGGCGCCGCCCACGAGCTCGGTGTGGCCGACCTCGAGGTCGTCGCGGCCCACGAGGGAGGCGATCTCGGCGGCGAACTCCTCCACGGAGTAGAGCTTGCCGGCGGCCTCGCGGCGGGCCTCGATGGCACCGGGCTCGGCGCGGTCGAGCAGGGTGGCGGTGATGGTGCCCTCGATCATGTCGCCGGAGACCACCACGAAGCCCACGCCCTTCTCTGCGAACGCGGGGATGCGCTCGCGCAGGGCGTCCTCGCCGGCGCGCTTGGAGCGGGCCACGGGCTCGTAGGAGTCCATCGTGGCGACCTCGTCGATGAAATGCGCCTGGTGGGAGGTCACGAACACGATCTGCCCGCCGGCACCCATGCGCTCGAGCGCGGCGTCGGCCAGCGCGGCCTGGGCGTCACGGTTGAGCTTCAGGGCGTAGTCCTCGCCGAACTGGGACTCCATGCCGCCCGAGGCGTTGAGCACGAGCACGTCGAGTGAGCCGAAGTGCTCCACGGCGACGTCCAGCAGCGCGGCCCGATCCTCGGCGACGGTCACGTCGCCGCCCACGGCCACGGCGCGGCCGCCGGCGTCCTCGATCCTCTGCACCACCTTGTTCGCGCGCGGCGCCTTCTGGCGGTAGTTCACCACGACGCCCGCGCCGCGGGCGGCCAGCAGCTCGGCGGTGGCGGCTCCGATGCCGCGGGAGGAGCCGGTGACGACGACGCCGCGTCCGGCCAGGTCCTGCTCGGTCATGTTCTGTGCTTCCTGTCTGCTCAGCGGTCGGTGGTCGTCAGTGGCCCATGCCCAGGCCGCCGTCCACGGGGATCACGGCCCCGGAGATGTACGCGGCCTCGTCCGAGGCCAGCCAGCGCACGACGCCGGCTACCTCCTCCGGGGCGGCGAAGCGGCCGGCCGGGATGGACGTCTTGTACTGGGCCTTGAGCTCGTCGTCGAGGGACTGCGTCATCTCGGTGTCGATGTAGCCGGGGGCCACGACGTTCGCGGTCACGCCGCGCGCGCCGAGCTCGCGCGTGATCGAGCGGGCCATCCCGACGAGGCCGGACTTGGAGGCGGCGTAGTTGACCTGGCCGGGCGAGCCGAGCAGGCCCACCACGGAGGAGACCAGGACGATGCGTCCGCGCTTCAGGCGCATCATGCCCTTGGTGGCGCGCTGCACCACGCGGAAGGCGCCGGTGAGGTTCGTGTCGATCACCGAGGTGAAGTCGTCCTCGGACATGCGCAGCAGCAGCTGGTCGTGGGTGATGCCGGCGTTGGCCACGAGCACCTCGACCGGGCCGTGGGCCTCCTCGACCTCGCGGAAGGCCGCGTCCACGGAGGCCGCGTCCGTCACGTCGGCCCGGACCGCGCGGACCCCCTCCGGCCCCTCCCCCGAGCGGGAGGTGATGGCCACCCGGTCGCCGTTCGCGGCGAACGCCCGGGCGATGGCCAGGCCGATGCCGCGATTGCCCCCCGTGACGAGGACGCTGCGGCCGGCGGCCTGTGCGTCCGCTGCGGGCGTGGTGGTCTGATCGGCCATGGGAACACCTTCCGGACGGGACGGGACTAGACTGGAGCACCGGCGCGGCGCCGTCGACGCCGTCCTGCGGGACGCCGCCGAGGGCGGGCGCGCCGGCATGTGAACCACCACTCTACGTCCGCGGCCGCGCGGGGGCCCTCCGCAGGGCGCGACGTGACAGGAGGATGCGCCATGACCAGCTCCGCCGCCAGCTCCCGAGCCGGCCGTCCCGCCCGCGCCGGGCGCGGGACGACACCGGAGGTCCAGGGGGTCACCACCGCCGCCGCCGGCCGCAGCGCGGACCGGGAGGCGCGCATGAAGGTCTACCTGGTCCAGATGCTGCTCCGCACCGCCTGCTTCGTCGCCGCGCTCTTCACCCACGGCTGGTGGCAGCTCGGGTTCATCCTCGGCGCGGTCGTGCTGCCCTACGTCGCCGTCGTGCGCGTGAACAACACCGGCCCGCAGCAGGCCGGCACCCTGCGCGCCGTGCCCGCCCAGGGACCGGCCCTGGCCCCCCGCCCCGACGACACGGCGGCGCCCGAGCCGGTCGTGCTCACCGGCGACCTCGTGGACGACCCGCGCGACCGTGCGCCCCGGGCGCTGGGCCGAGGGTCCTCGTCCGCCGGCGGTCCCGGCCTGCCCGGACGGGGCGCCGCGTGATCGGGGCGGGCCCGGGCGAGCCGGACATGGACCTGCTGGGCGCCCTCGCGGCCGGCCGCCTCGACCCCGCCGCGGGTGCCTCCGCCACCCGATCCCCGCACGCCGCCGCGGACGGGCCCGAGCGGCCGGTCTGCTCGCGTCGCGGCTGCACCGCGGAGGCCGCCTGGGCCCTGGAGTGGAACAACCCGCGCGTCCACGCCCCGGACCGGGTGAAGACCTGGCTGGCCTGCGCGGACCATCGGCCCTTCCTGGACGACTTCCTGAGCGCCCGCGGCTTCCTGCGGCGCTCCCGCCCACTCGACCCGCCCGCCACGGAGGCGCCCGAGGTCGAGACGCCCGAGACCCCGCAGGAGCCCCCGCGCCCATGAGCACCCCCGCCCCCATGACGGCCCCGACCGCCCACGACGCCGAACGCCTGCCTCCCCTGCGCTTCGGCTTCCTCGCCACCGGCCCGTGGATCCTCGGCTTCGTGGTGTGCATCCTCTTCGCGTTCCTGTGCCACGCGCTCGCCCAGTGGCAGTGGGACCGCCGCGTGGAGGTCCAGCACCGCGTCAACCGCGTCCTGGAGAACTACGACGACGACCCGGTCCCGTTCGCCGAGGCCTCCCGGCTGTTCACCGCGTTCCAGACCGAGGACGAGTGGACGCCTGTGACACTGACCGGCGAGTACCTCGTCGACGAGACGCTCATCGTCCGCAACCGTCCCCGCGCCGGCCAGCCCGGCTACGAGGTGCTCGTGCCGTTCCGGACGGACGAGGGCCCCGTCGTCGTGGTGGACCGCGGCTGGCTCCCGGTGGGCAACACCCCGGGTCAGCCGGACGCCGTGCCGGCCCCGCCCGCCGGCCACGCCGAGGTCGTGGTGCGGGTCAAGCCCGGGGAGCCGGCCCTGGACCGCGACGCCCCGGACGGCCAGGTGCCCTCGATCGACCTCACCGAGATCGCCGACACCGTGGGCGGGCCCGTGGCCGGGACGGCCTACGGGATCATGGTCACGGAGGACCCGGCGGTGGAGTCGATGCCGCAGAAGCTCGTCGAGCCCACCCTCGACGAGGGCCCGCACCTGTCCTACGCGATCCAGTGGTACCTGTTCGCGGCCATGGGCTTCGGGGTGTGGGGGTACTCCGCGTGGATGCGCGCGCGCAACGACCGGGCCGACGCCCTCGACGACGCCGCGGACGACGGGCTGCTCTCCGCGCACCGGGTCCCCCGCGCCAAGCCGGTCCGGCGGCGCGACGGGCGGCTCACGGACGAGGAGGCCGAGGACGCGCTCTTCGACTGAGCCGGCCCTCCGCCTCGGCGGCCCGCGGACTCAGGCGAGGGTGATGAGGTCCCTGTAGTCGTCGTTCCAGAGGTCCTCGACCCCGTCCGGCAGCAGCACCACGCGCTCGGGGTCGAGCGCCTCGACGGCGCCCTCGTCGTGGGTCACGAGCACCACGGCGCCCTCGTACTGGCGCAGTGCGTGGAGGATCTCCTCACGGCTGGCGGGGTCGAGGTTGTTCGTGGGCTCGTCCAGCAGCAGCACGTTCGCGCTCGAGGCCACGAGCGTGGCCAGCGCCAGGCGGGTCTTCTCGCCGCCGGAGAGGACGCGGGCGGGCTTGTCGACGTCGTCGCCCTGGAAGAGGAACGAGCCGAGCAGCGTGCGCGCCTGGGTGTCGCCGAGCTGCGGGGCGGCGTGGCGCATGTTGTCCAGGACGGACGCGTCCTGGTCCAGGGTGTCGTGCTCCTGGGCGAAGTAGCCCAGCTTGAGCCCGTGGCCCGCCTGCACCTCCCCGGTGTCCGGGGTCTCCTCCCCGGCGAGCGTGCGCAGCAGCGTCGTCTTGCCGGCGCCGTTGTAGCCCAGGATCACCACGCGCGAGCCGCGGTCGATCGCCAGGTCCACTCCCGTGAAGATCTCGAGCGAGCCGTAGGACTTGGAGAGGTTCTCGGCGCGCAGCGGCGTCTTGCCGGAGGCCTGCGGGGTGGGGAAGCGGATTGCGGCCACGCGATCGACCGCGCGCTCGCCCTCGACGCCGCGCATGAGCCGCTCGGCGCGCTTGATCATGTTCTGCGCGGCGGTGGCCTTGGTCGCCTTGGCACGCATCTTCTCGGCCTGGGCCATGAGGGCCGAGGCCTTCTTCTCCGCGTTGGCGAACTCCCGGCGGCGGCGCGCCTCGTCCTGCTGGCGCTGGGCGAGGTAGTTCTTCCACGTCATGTTGTAGACGTCCATGGTCTGCCGGTTCGCGTCCAGGTAGAGGACCTTGTTCACGGTCATCTCCATGAGCTCCACGTCGTGCGAGATCATCAGGAGGCCGCCGGAGTAGGTCTTCAGGTAGTCGCGCAGCCACACGATCGAGTCGTGGTCGAGGTGGTTGGTGGGCTCGTCCAGCAGCAGGATGTCCGCGTCGGAGAAGAGGATGCGGGCGAGCTCCACGCGGCGGCGCTGGCCGCCGGAGAGGGTGTGCAGCGGCTGGTCCAGCACGCGGTCCGGCAGGCCGAGGTTGGACGTGATCCGGGCGGCCTCGGACTCGGCCGCGTAGCCGCCGCGGGCCTCGAACTCCGCCTCCAGGCGGGAGTAGCGGTTCATCGCCCGCTCCCGCTCGGCGTCGTCGACGGCGGCCATGCCGGCTTCGGCCTCCCGCATGCGGCGGATCGTCTGGTCCAGGTCGCGGGCGGAGAGGATGCGGTCGCGGCCGGACTGGTCCATGTCCTCGACCTTGGGGTCCTGGGGCAGGTAGCCGATGCGCCCGGTCCGGGTCACCGTGCCCGCCGTGGGCTGCCCGCCGCCGGCCAGGACCTTGGTCAACGTCGTCTTGCCGGCGCCGTTGCGCCCCACGAGGCCGACCTTGTCCCCCTTGTCCACGCGGAAGTTCACCTCGTCCATGAGGAGACGGGCGCCCACGCGCAGTTCGACATCGGTGACGGTCAGCATGGGGGTGTCAGACTCCAGGGGTCGAGGGAAGAACAGGGGTGCACCGGCGGGGCCCGGCCGATCTCGACGGGCGGGGGCCAGTGCGGTGCCGGGCCAGTCTAGTCCGTCTACACTCTGGCCCCATGAGCTTCAACGAGAACGTGCAGATCGACGCCGGCCGGGCCCGATCGGGCGGTGGCGGCGGGCTGGGGGGCCGGGGCATCGCCATCGGCGGTGGCGGCGGCCTGCTCGCGGTGCTGCTCGCGATCTTCGCCCCCGGGCTGGCCGAGCAGCTCGGGATCGACACGGGCGGCGGGTCCGTCGGCCAGAGCCAGTACCAGCAGCAGACGGGCTCGGGCGGCCAGAGCCAGCCCCTCTCGGACGAGGAGTGCGCCAGCGGTGCGGACGCCAACCAGAACACCGACTGCCGCGTCATCGCGACCACCGAGGCCGCGGACGAGTTCTGGGGCGAGTACCTCGCCCAGTTCTCGGACATCCAGTGGCGCCAGCCGCAGCTGACCCTGTTCCAGGGCGGCGTGAGCACCGGCTGCGGCAGCGCCTCCTCGGCCACGGGCCCGTTCTACTGCCCGGCAGACGAGTCCATGTACTTCGACACCGCGTTCTTCGAGACGCTGCAGACCGACTTCGGCGCCGAGGGCGGACCGCTGGCGGAGGAGTACATCGTGGCGCACGAGTACGGCCACCACGTCCAGCAGGTCACCGGGTACCTGCAGCACTCGAAGGACGGGACCACCGGCCCGACCTCCGGCGCCGTGCGCGCGGAGCTGCAGGCCGACTGCTTCGCCGGCATGTGGGCCGGGCACGCCGCCTCCACCGTGGACCCCGAGTCCGGTGCGCCGTTCCTGAAGCCGATCTCGCAGGGCCAGCTGCGCCAGGCCATCGACGCGGCCTCCGCCGTGGGCGATGACCGCATCCAGTCCACCCACACCGGCCGGGTGGACCCCGAGGCGTTCACCCACGGCACCTCCGAGCAGCGCATGGCCTGGTTCATGCGCGGCTACCAGAGCTCCCAGCAGGAGCCGGACATCCGTCAGTGCGACACGTTCCGGGCCTCCTCCCTGGACATCTGAGCCGGGAGCCCCGGGGCGCCTGCCGGCCCGTCCGCACTCCCCCACCACGACGGCGGCCCGTCACCTTCTGCGCTAAGGTGACGGGCCGCCGTCGTCGTCCGGACCGGATCAGATGTTGAAGCCGAGGGCGCGCATCTGGTCGCGCCCGTCCTCGGTGATCCGCTCGGGGCCCCACGGGGGCATCCAGACCCAGTTCAGCCGCCACTCGTCCACCATGGTGCCGATCGCGCGGGAGACCTGGTCCTCGATCTCGTCGGTGAGCGGGCAGGCCGCGGTGGTCAGGGTCATGTCCACGAGCAGCGCGCCGTCGTCGGCGTAGTGCAGCCCGTAGAGCAGGCCCAGGTCCACGACGTTGACGCCCAGCTCCGGGTCGATCACGTCCTTGAGGGCCTCACGGATGTCCTCCGTGGGCGCCTGGTTCGTGGTCTCCGTCATCTCAGGCCCCCGCCGCGGCCTTCTCGAAGCGGGCGTAGCCCTCGGCCTCGAGCTGCTCGGCGAGCTCCGGGCCGCCGGACTCGGCGACGCGGCCGTCCACCAGCACGTGCACGTGGTCCGGCTTGATGTAGTTGAGGATCCGCGTGTAGTGGGTGATCAGCAGGGTGCCCATCTCGTTCTGCGCCTGGGCGCGGTTGACGCCCTCGGAGACGATGCGCAGCGCGTCGACGTCGAGGCCGGAGTCGGTCTCGTCGAGGATCGCGAACTTGGGCTTGAACAGCTCGAGCTGGAGGATCTCGGCGCGCTTCTTCTCGCCGCCGGAGAAGCCCTCGTTGACGTTGCGGTTCATGAACGCCGGGTCGATCTGCAGGGCCTCGAAGGCGCCCTTGACGTCCTTGGTCCAGGTGCGCAGCGAGGGGGCCTGGCCGTCGAGCGCGGTCTTCGCGGTGCGCAGGAAGTTGGTCATGGTGACGCCCGGGATCTCCACGGGGTACTGCATGGCCAGGAAGAGGCCGGCCTGGGCGCGCTCGTCGACGCTCATCTCCAGCACATCCTCGCCGTCGAGGGTGATGGAGCCGGAGGTGACCTCGTAGCGCGGGTGGCCGGCGATGGTCGAGGCCAGGGTGGACTTGCCGGAGCCGTTCGGGCCCATGATCGCGTGGGTCTCGCCCGTCTCGATGGTCAGGGAGAGGCCCTTCAGGATCTCCTTGGGGCCGTTCTCGGTCGCGATCTGCACGTGCAGGTCGGTGATCTGCAGGGTTGCCATGGTGGTTCTCCTCGGGTGGAAGGCGGTGGGGTCTGCGGGGCGTCGGTCAGAGCTGCGCGATGCGGAGCTCGTCCTCCATGACGGCGGTCAGCTCGTCCTCGACGTCGCCGACACCGATCTTCTGGATGATCTCGTTGAGGAAGCCGCGCACGATCAGGCGGCGGGCCTCGGTCTCGGGGATGCCGCGGGCCATCAGGTAGAACAGCTGGGTCTCGTCGAAGCGGCCGGTCGCGGACGCGTGGCCCGCACCCTCGATCACGCCGGTCTCGATCTCCAGGTTCGGCACCGAGTCCGCGCGCGCCCCGTCGGAGAGCAGCAGGTTCTGGTTCTTCTCGTACGTGTCCGTGCCCTCGGCCTCCTTGCGGATCAGCACGTCGCCCACCCACACGGTGCGCGCGTCCGTGCCCTGCAGGGCGCCCTTGTAGAGCACGTTCGAGACGCAGTCCGGCTGGTTGTGGTCCACGAACAGGCGGTTCTCGAGGTGCTGCCCGGCGTCGGCGAAGTACAGGCCGTACATCTCGGCCTCGCCGCGCTCGGCGGCGAACCGCGCGGTCGGGGTCAGCCGCACCACGCCGCCGCCGTAGGACACGGCCACGTGCTTGAAGTGCGCGTTCGTGGCGACCGAGGCCTGCTGGGCCGAGACGTGCACGGCATCGCCCTCCCATGCCTGCAGCGCGACCACGTTCAGGCGGGCGTCGCGGCGCACGTCGAACTCGACGTTCTGGGCCAGCACGGCGGTGCCGCGGTGGGCGATCACGACGTCGGCCTGCGCGTTCTCCTCCACGAGCACGGTCAGGTGCATCGCGGCCGGGTCGGCGGAGGAGCCGACGACGTCGATGCGCACCGGCTCGGCGACCTCGCCGGAGATCGTGACGACGGTGGCCTCGGAGACCGAGTTCCAGGCCGCGGCGGACACGCGGTCGTCGGGGGTCAGGACGGAGCCGACGCGGGCGTCGTCGCGGGCCACGGTCTCCACCGTGACGCCGGCCTGCTCGGCCACGGCCACGGCGGGCGCGGCACCGGTCAGGCGCGCGTCGTCGCCCTCGGGCAGGTGCAGCCCGCCCAGGCGCTTGAGCGGGGTGAAGCGCCAGTCCTCCTCGCGCCCCGTGAGCACGGGGAAGTCGGACAGCTCGAAGGAGCTGAGGCGATCGGCGCGCGAGCCCGCGGCGTTGCGCTCCCGGCCCCCGGCCCGGGCGGCCGGGTTCTGCGCGACGGTGAGCTTCTCGCCTTCCTCGCCCATGCCCGGGATCATGGTCCGCTGGGTGTTCTCCACGGTGTCGGTCATGTCAGCCCACCGATCCTTCCATCTGCAGTTCGATCAGCTTGTTGAGCTCGAGCGCGTACTCCATGGGCAGCTCGCGGGCGATCGGCTCGATGAAGCCGCGCACGATCATGGCCATGGCCTCGTCCTCGGACATGCCGCGGCTCATGAGGTAGAAGAGCTGCTCCTCGGACACCTTCGAGACGGTCGCCTCGTGGCCGAGGGTCACGTCGTCCTCGCGGATGTCGATGTACGGGTACGTGTCGGAGCGGGAGACCGTGTCCACGAGCAGGGCGTCGCACACCACCGAGTTCGCGGAGCCGTTCGCGCCCTCGGCGATCTGCACCAGGCCGCGATAGGCGGCGCGGCCGCCGCTGCGGGCCACGGACTTGGACACGATCGAGGAGTTCGTGTGCGGGGCCATGTGCACCATCTTGGAGCCGGTGTCCTGGTGCTGGTCCTTGCCCGCGAACGCGACGGAGAGGGTCTCGCCGGTGGCGTGCTCGCCGGTCAGGTACACGGCCGGGTACTTCATGGTCACCTTGGAGCCGATGTTGCCGTCGATCCACTCCATGGTGCCGCCGGCCTCGACCACGGCGCGCTTGGTCACGAGGTTGTACACGTTCGTGGACCAGTTCTGGATGGTGGTGTAGCGCACGCGGGCGTTCTTCTTCACCACGATCTCCACGACGGCCGAGTGCAGCGAGTCGGACTGGTAGATCGGGGCGGTGCAGCCCTCGATGTAGTGCACGTACGAGTCCTCGTCCGCGATGATCAGCGTCCGCTCGAACTGGCCCATGTTCTCCGTGTTGATGCGGAAGTAGGCCTGCAGCGGGATCTCCACGTGCACGCCCTTGGGCACGTACACGAAGGAGCCGCCGGACCACACGGCCGTGTTCAGGGAGGCGAACTTGTTGTCGCCGACCGGGATCACGGTGCCGAAGTACTCCTCGAAGATCTCCGGGTGCTCCTTGAGCGCGGTGTCGGTGTCGAGGAACACGACGCCCTGCTCCTCCAGGTCCTCGCGGATCTGGTGGTAGACGACCTCGGACTCGTACTGGGCGGCGACGCCGGCCACGAGACGCTCGCGCTCGGCCTCGGGGATGCCCAGGCGCTCGTAGGTGTTGCGGATGTCCTCGGGCAGGTCCTCCCAGGTCTTGGCCTGGCCCTCGGTGGAGCGCACGAAGTACTTGATGTTGTCGAAGTCGATGCCGGACAGGTCCGGGCCCCACGCCGGCATCGGCTTGCGCTCGAAGTACTTGAGGGCCTTGAGGCGCAGGTCGCGCATCCACTCCGGCTCGTCCTTCTTGCCGGAGATGTCGCGCACGACGTCCTCGTTCAGACCGCGGACGGCCTTCTCGCCGGCCGCGTCGGAGTCGGCCCAGCCGTACTGGTAGGCGCCGATGGCGTTGAGCTCGGGGTTCTTGTCGAGGATCTCCTGGATCACGCCGGGGTCGGCGGTCTCCGCGGAGTCCCGCTGGACGATCTGGTCGGTCATCTCAGCCTCTCTCACTAGTCACTGCGGTCGGGGTCGGTCGGGTGGTCGGCGGGAGCCGGGGCGTGGCCCGCGCGGCTCAGTCGCGGCCCAGCGGCACGTGTGTGGTGCACACGTGGGCGCCGGCGGCGAGGGTCGAGAGCCGGCGCACGTCCACCTCGAGCAGGCGGGCGAACAGCGCGGTCTCCTCTTCACAGAACTCCGGATGGCGGGCGGGAATTCCCTGGAACGGGCAGTGCCCCTGGCAGACCTGGTCCGCGCGGAGGGTGGGCGCCAGGCCCGCGCCGAAGTGGCGCAGCGTGCCGGCGTAGCCGGCCTCGTCGAGGACCCGCGCGAGGATCCGGGTGCGGTCCTGCAGCGCGGTCTCCCGGCCGTCGACGGCGGCCGTGAAGCGCTCCTCGATCTCCCGGAAGGCGTGGCGCGCGGTGCGGCGCACCTCCTCCTCCCCGCCGAGCTCCTCGAGGCGGGCCAGGGTGTCCAGGGCGACGGCGAGGTGGTCCTTGGGCAGGTGCTCCTGCGCGTGCGAGGTGACCACGTAGCGGCGGGAAGGCCGTCCCGCGCCGCGGGCCGCGGTGACCCGCTTGACCTCGACGAGCGAGTCCTCCTCGAGCGCGTCCAGATGGCGGCGCACGGCGGCCGCGGTCAGCTCCAGCTCGCGGCCGATCTCGGCCGCGCTCACGGGTCCACGCGTCAGGACCAGCTGCAGCACACGCTCGCGCGTGCCCTCGGCCGGGGCCGGAGCGGGGGGCGACGCAGACTGATCCGAATACACCACGCCATCATGACCTATTGATCTGGAACGGTTCAAGTGAGGCTCACCTGGCTTGATGACGCCCACGGCGGAACCCGCCGCAGGCCCGGGCACCCCCGGCCCCACGAGCCGGGGTCGCAGGGCCCGAGGACTAGACTGGCACAGTGCCCCGACCTCCCCTGACCCCGGATCCCGTGCCGCGCGACGAGCCAGTCCTGCGCCTGAGCGACGTCCACCGGAGCCTCGGCCGCGGCCGGTCCCGCACCCCCGTCCTGCGGGGCGTCGACCTCACCGCCCGTGCCGGCGCCGTCACGGTGCTGCTCGGCCCCAACGGGGCCGGCAAGTCCACCACCCTCGGCCTCTGCCACGGCATGGACCGGCCCGACGCCGGCACCGTGCGCGTCTTCGGCGCAGACCCGTGGCGGGCCTCCGCCGACCTGCGCGCCCGCATCGGCGTGATGTGGCAGGAGGGCGGCCTGCCGCCCGCGATCCCCGCCCGGCGCTTCGTCGGCCACGTGGCGTCCCTGTACCGCGACCCGCTGCCCGTCGAGCCGCTGCTGGAGCGCCTGCTGATCGCCGAGGTCGCCGGCCGCCCCCTGCGCCGCCTCTCCGGCGGCCAGCGCCAGCGCGTCGCGCTCGCGGCCGCCCTCGTCGGCCGGCCGGACATGCTGTTCCTCGACGAGCCCACCGCGGGCCTCGACCCGGAGACCCGGCCCGTCGTGCACGACGTCGTGCGGGAGCAGACCGACCGCGGCGCCGCCGTGCTGCTGACCACGCACCTGCTCGACGACGCCGAGCGGCTCGCGGACGACGTCGCCATCCTGCGCGCCGGCCGCGTGGTGCGCTCCGGCCCGCTGTCCGAGCTCACGCGCGTGGCCGAGGGCGACGTCGTCGACGTGGACTTCGGCGACGCCTCCCCCGACGCCGTCCGCGCCTGGGCGGACACCCTGCCCGCGCCGCTGCGCGCGGCCGGCCTCGGCGAGTCCGCCCGCCTGCGCGTGGCCGGCGTCCGCGGCCCGGACGACCTGGCCGTCCTCGCGGCGAGCTGGCGGGAGCACGCCCTGATGCCCACCCGATTCGAGCGCGCCGGACTGCGCCTCGAGCAGATCCTCCGGGAGACCGCCGCATGAGCACGCCCGTCGTCGACCACCGCGCCCCGGCCGGCACCGGAGCCCACGCGGGCGCCGCCCCGCTGGCCGCCCGCGTCCTGCGTCAGGCCGGCTACGAGACCGGCACCGCGCTGCGCAACGGCGAGCAGCTGCTCGTGACCGTGGTGCTGCCCCTGCTCGCGCTCGTGGGCGTGCACGTCACCGGCCTGCTCGACGCCCCGGGCCGATCGGGCCTGGACGTGGCCGTGCCCGGCGTGCTCGCCTTGGCCGTGATCAGCTCCGCGTTCACGGCCACCGCGATCGCCACGGGCTTCGAGCGTCGCTACGACGTGCTCGCCGCCCTGGCCACCACCCCGCTGGGCACGCTCGGCCTCGTCGCCGGCAAGGCCCTGGCGGTGGTGGCCCTCCTGCTGGTGCAGGTGAGCGTGATCGGCGGCGTCGGCCTGGCGCTCGGGTGGCGTCCGGACCCCGAGGGGATCCTGCCGGCCCTGGTCGCCCTCGCACTGGGGGCCGCCGCCTTCACGGCCCTCGGGCTGCTGCTCGCCGGCACGGCCCGGCCGGAGGCGACCCTCGCCGTCGCCAACCTGCTGTGGGTGCTGTTCGGCGCCGTCGGCGGCACGGTGTTCCCCGCCCGGGTCCCCGGCGTGGGCCTGCTCCCCTCCGGCGCGCTGGGCACGGCCCTGCGGGCCGCCCTCCTGGACGGGGCCTGGTCGCCCGTCCCCCTGCTCGTGCTCACCCTGTGGGGCGCCGTGGCCGTCGCGGCCGCGCTCCGCTGGTTCCGCTGGCGGCCCTGAGCCGTTCCCCGTCCCCCTGCATCGAACGATCGGAAGGACACCGTGTCCACCACCACCCCCGCGGCCCGGACCGCCCCGGCCGGGCTCGCCGCCCGTCTGCCGCAGCGCCTCTCGAAGGCCACCATGGCCCTCGCCGTGGCGTCCCTGGCGTCCGAGATCGGCATCATCGTCACCGGCGGCGCCGTGCGCCTCACCGGCTCCGGCCTGGGCTGCCCCACGTGGCCCAAGTGCTCGCCCGAGTCCCTCACCAACACCCCGGAGATGGGCATCCACGGCTACATCGAATTCGGCAACCGGATGCTGACGTTCGTCCTGGTGGTCATCGCCGCCGCCATGTTCCTGTCCCTGTGGAACCTGCGCGGCACCCACCGGAGCCCCTTCTGGCTCTCCGTGGGCCTGCTGGCCGGCATTCCCGCGCAGGCCCTCGTGGGCGGCGTCGTGGTCCTGACGAATCTGAACCCGTGGTGGGTGGCCGGCCACTTCATCGTGTCCTCGATCATGGTGGCCGTGGCGACCCTGCTCGTGGTGCGCATCGCCGCCGAGCGCCGTGCCGGCCGGGCGGGGGTGCCCCTCGTGGACGGCGCCACCACCGGCCGGTCCCGTGCCGCCGCCTGGGCGGCGTTCGCGCTGACGTGGGCCGCCGTGTACCTGGGCACCGTGGTGACCGGCACGGGCCCGCACTCCGGCGACCCCGGCTCGCCGCGCCACGAGTTCGACCCGCTGCTGGTCACGCGTGCCCACGTGGTCCCGGTGTACCTGCTCCTGGCGGCCGCCCTCGTCCTGTTCTTCACGGTGCGCCGCGCGGCCGGTGCTTCCCGCCTGCAGCGCGCCGCCGTGCTGCGGCTCCTGCTCGCCCTCGTGTTCCAGGCCGTCGTGGGCTACACCCAGCACTTCACGGGCCTGCCGATCGGCGTGGTCCTGCTGCACATGCTGGGCTCTGCCCTGCTCGTGGCCGCCGCGACGGAGACCTGGGACCGCCAGGTCGCCCGCTACGTCACGGCCGGGCCGGGTGTCCCGGTCGAGGCCGCCGCCCCCACGCGCACCGTCGCCGCGGGCTGACGCCCCGCGCACGCGAACGGCCCCGCACCGGCTGGTGCGGGGCCGTCGTCGTCTGCGTCCCGGGGAGCGCTGGGGGCGGACCGGCGCTCAGGCGCCGAAGTGCATCAGCGGCGCGCCCACGAACGGGTCCACGGCCAGGGCGATGAACAGCAGCGTCAGATAGGTGATGGAGAGGTGGAAGACCTTCATGGCCTTGCGGTCCTCGAAGTCCTCGCGCTGGGCCTGCACCTGCAGCACATGGGACTCCCAGATGAACCAGGCTCCGACGACGAGCGCGACCGCGGTGTAGACGATGCCGGCCCAGCCCATCGGCACGAGCAGGAGGGAGCACGCCACGGTGGCCCACGCGTAGAGCACGACCTGGTTGGAGACGTGGCGCGCGGAGGCGATGGCGCCGAGCATCGGCACGTCGGCCTGCTGGTAGTCGCGCTTGTACTTCATGGACAGCGGCCAGTAGTGCGGGGGCGTCCACAGGAAGACCACGAGGAACAGCACGATGGCCGGCCACTCGACGGTCCCGCGCACGGCCGCCCAGCCGATCAGCACGGGGAAGCAGCCGGCGATGCCGCCCCACACGATGTTCTGCTCCGTGCGGCGCTTGAGCACGAGCGAGTACACGACCACGTAGAAGAAGATGGCGGCCACACCCAGGCCGGCCGCCAGCCAGTTGGCGCCGAACCCGAGGATCAGGATGGACACGACCGTCTGCACCCACGCGAACACGAGGGCCTCGCGGGGGGTGACCTCGCCGGTGACGAGCGGCCGGTTCTCGGTGCGCTTCATGACCCGGTCGATGTCGCGGTCGATGTAGCAGTTGAAGGTGCCGGAGGCGCCGGCGGCGAGCGCACCGCCGACGAGCGTGGCGATCATGGTGAGCACGTCCGGGAAGCCGCGCTGCGCGAAGATCATGGTCGGCAGCGTGGTCACCAGCAGCAGCTCGATCACCCGGGGCTTCGTCAGCTCGACGTACGCCCGGACCTTGCGGCGCAGGGGCAGCGGGGACCGGTCGACGACGCCGGGCTCGGCGGCGGCGACGCGGGCGGCGGCGACGCGGGCGGCGGACGGCGACTCCAGGGAGGATGACATCTGCTTCTCACGGTGAGGGGACGGTGGGCGTGCCCGTCCCGGGGTTCGGATCGGCCACTCGGGCGGTCCGCCTGCGGGCAGGCCTTGGCCCAGTCTACTCGTGTCAACGGCTGTTCGCCCGGGGGCGAACCATGTCATGGGGCGCCCGGTCGGGCCCGCCCCGCCGTCGCGCGGCTAGGCTGGGACGACGGCCCCGCGCCGCGACGCCCCGGCGTCGGCCGGGGTCGCACCCCGACACTCCCGATCCGCCAGGAGAGAACCCGTGACCGACGCCGCGCAGCCGTTCCCCCCCGCGACCCTGGACCGGGTGGCCCCGGCCCGCGGGTTCGTCTACTCGGAGCAGGACCGCCGGATGGTGGACACGCTCAAGGCGCTCTCGGCGGACGCCGTGGAGAAGGCCGGGCACGGCCACCCCGGCACCGCGATCTCGCTGGCCCCCGTGGCGTGGCAGCTGTACCAGAACGTCATGCACCTGGACCCCACGGACGACCGCTGGGAGGGCCGGGACCGCTTCATCCTCTCCGCGGGCCACGCCTCGCTCATCCAGTACCTGCAGCTGTTCGCCGCGGGCGCCGGGCTCGAGATCGAGGACATCCAGGCGCTGCGCACCGAGGGATCCAGGACCCCGGGCCACCCGGAGTACGGCCACACCCACGGCGTCGAGGTGACCACGGGTCCGCTGGGCCAGGGCCTGGCGATGGGCGTCGGCTTCGCGTACGAGCAGCGCCGCGTGCGCGGGCTGATGGACCCCGACGCCGCCCCCGGCACCTCCCCGTTCGACCACCACGTGTTCGTGCTCGCCTCCGACGGGGACATCCAGGAGGGCGTCGCCGCCGAGGCCTCCTCGCTGGCCGGGCACCAGGAGCTCGGGAACCTGGTGGTCGTCTACGACGCGAACCGCATCTCGATCGAGGACGACACGGACGTCGCGTTCACCGAGGACGTGGTGCGCCGCTACGAGGCCTACGGCTGGCACGTGCAGGAGGTCGACTGGACCAACGGCGCCCAGGGCCACGCCGTGACCGAGTACACGGAGGACGTGGAGGCCTTGTACGATGCCCTCGTGGCGGCCAAGGCCGAGACCGGCCGGCCCTCGCTGATCAAGCTGCGCACCGTGATCGGCTGGCCCTCCCCCACGAAGCAGAACACCGGCGGCATCCACGGCTCCAAGCTCGGCACGGACGAGGTCGCCGGCCTCAAGGAAGGCCTCGGGCTGGACCCGACCACGACCTTCGACGTGGACCCCGAGCTCCTGGCCGGTGCCCGGTCCATCGCCGAGCGCTCGGCCGAGTACCGCCGCGGGTGGGAGGCGGCGTTCCAGGCCTGGCGCGAGGCGAACCCGGAGAACGCGCGGCTGTACGACCGACTGGCCGGTCGAGAGCTGCCCGCCGGCTTCGCGGACGCGTTCCCGTCCTGGGACGCGGACGAGAAGGGCCTGGCCACGCGCGCGGCCTCCGGTGAGGTGCTCACGGCCCTCGCGCCGGTCATGCCCGAGCTCTGGGGCGGCTCGGCCGACCTCGCCGGGTCGAACAACACGACCATGAAGGGCGAGCCCTCCTTCATCCCGGCCCACCGCTCCACCGCCACCTGGCGGGGCGACGAGCACGGCCGCACCCTGCACTTCGGCATCCGCGAGTTCGCGGCCGGGGCGATCGTCAACGGCATCACGATCGGCGGCCTGACCCGTGCGTACATGGGCACGTTCCTGACGTTCTCCGACTACATGCGCCCCGCCGTCCGCCTGGCCGCCCTCATGGGCACCCCGAGCACGTACGTGTGGACGCACGACTCCATCGGCCTCGGCGAGGACGGCCCCACGCACCAGCCGGTGGAGCACCTGGCCGCACTGCGGGCCATCCCCGGGCTCGACGTCGTCCGCCCGGCCGACGCGAACGAGACCGCGTGGGCGTGGCGGACGGTGCTCGAGCTCCGGGACCGCCCGGCCGGACTCATCCTGTCCCGGCAGAACCTGCCCGTGCTCCCCCGGGGCACGGACGGCTTCGCCCCCGCCTCGGGCGTGGCACGCGGCGCCTACGTCCTCGTCGACGCCACGGATGCCGACGGCGCGCCGACGCCGGCCCGCGCGCTGCTGATCGCGACCGGCTCCGAGGTCTCCGTGGCCGTGCGGGCCCGCGAGCTGCTGCAGGCCGACGGCGTCCCGACCCGCGTCGTCTCCGCCCCGTGCCTCGAGTGGTTCGCCGAGCAGGACGCGGCCTACCGGGCCGAGGTCCTGCCCGACGGCCCCGACGCCCCGGTCCGCGTCTCCGTCGAGGCCGGCGTCGCGATGCCGTGGTTCGAGCACACGGTGACGGCCTCCTCCCCGGGCGCCCGCGTGAGCCTCGAGCACTACGGCGAGTCGGCCGACGGCGCCCGCCTGATGGAGAAGTACGGATTCACCGGTGAGCACGTCGCCGAGGTGACCCGCGGCCTCCTCTGAGGCCCGGCGCCCGCGACGCCCCGAGCACGTCCACCCCCGAAGGGAAGGCACCCGCAGACCATGAGCACCCCGCAGAACCCGAACACCGCCGCGCTGGCCCAGGCCGGTGTGTCGATCTGGCTCGACGACCTCTCCCGCACGCGGCTGGACGAGGGCACGCTCGAGAAGCTGATCGCCACCCACTCGGTCACCGGCGTCACCACGAACCCGTCCATCTTCGCCGTCGCCCTCGCGGACGCGGGCGCCTACCAGGGCCAGCTGCGCGACCTCGCCGCGGCCGGCGCCTCGGTGGACGAGGCCGTCGTCGCCCTGACGACCGAGGACGTGCGCCGCGCCGCCGACGTGCTCGCACCCGTCCACGAGCGCACCGGCGGGGCGGACGGGTTCGTCTCCCTCGAGGTCGATCCGCGCCTGGCCCGCGACGCCGCCGGCACCGTGGCCCAGGCCCGCGAGCTGGCGGCGGCCGTCGACCGGCCCAACCTCATGGTGAAGATCCCCGCGACCGTGGAGGGCCTGTCCGCCATCGCGGACGTGCTCGGCGAGGGCATCAGCGTGAACGTGACCCTGGTCTTCTCGCTGCCCCGCTACCGCCAGGTGCTCAACGCGTGGCTCACCGGCCTGGAGAAGGCCCGGGCGAACGGGCACGACGTCCGTCGCCTCCACTCGGTGGCCTCCTTCTTCGTCTCCCGTGTGGACACCGAGGTCGACGCGCGCCTGCGCGCGATCGGCACCCCCGAGGCCGAGGCGCTGACCGGCCGGGCCGCCGTCGCCAACGCCCGCCTGGCCTACCGCGCCTTCGAGCAGGCCCTGGACTCGGAGCGCTGGCGCCTGCTCGAGGCGGCCGGCGCCCCGGTGCAGCGGCCCCTGTGGGCCTCCACCGGTGTCAAGGACCCCGCCCTGCCGGACACGCTGTACGTCACCGAGCTCGTGGCACCGCACACCGTGACCACCCTGCCGGAGAAGACCCTCGAGGCGGTCGCCGACCACGGGGTGATCACGGCGGACACCGTCACGGGCGCCTACGCCGACGCCGACGCCCTGCTCGACGCGGTCGGCGCGGCGGGCGTGTCCTACCAGGACGTCGTGGACGTGCTGGAGACTGAGGGCCTGGAGAAGTTCGAGGCCGCGTGGGACGAGCTGCTCGGCTCGGTCCGCTCCGGGCTCGACGCCCACCGCTGACCGCACCCGCCCCCGACCCCGCCGCCCGCTCGCCACGCGCACGGAAGGACCCCCCATGAGCACCCTCGGCCTCACCGCCACCGGAGCCGCCCTCGAGGCGATCGACCGCCATCTGCCCGCTCTCCTCCAGGACCGCGTCGCCTCCCGCCTCGGGGAGCAGGACGCCGACCTGTGGGGGGCGCCGGCCCGCGACGAGGCCGCCAAGCGGCTCGGCTGGATCGACCTGTTCGAGGACTCCCGCGCCCTCGTCCCGCACATCGCCCAGCTGACCCGGGAGCTGCGCGCCGAGGGCGTGGACCGCGTGGTCCTGGCGGGCATGGGCGGCTCGTCCCTGGCCCCCGAGGTGATCGCGGCGACGGCCGGCGTCGAGCTCGAGGTCCTGGACTCCACGGACCCGCTCCAGGTCTCCCGCGCCCTCGAGCGCGACCTCGAGCGGACCGTGCTGGTGGTCTCCTCCAAGTCCGGCTCCACCGTGGAGACCGACTCGCAGCGCCGCGTCCTCGAGGCCGCGTTCCGCGACGCCGGGATCGACCCCCGCACCCGCCTGGTCGCCGTCACGGACCCGGGCTCACCGCTGCACGCCGCGTGCGAGTCCGCCGGCTGGCGCGCCGTCTTCACCGCGGACCCGACCGTGGGCGGGCGCTTCTCGGCCCTCACCGCGTTCGGCCTGGTCCCCACCGGCCTGGCCGGCGTGGACGTCGCGGCTCTGCTGGACGACGCGGAGGCCGTGCTCGACCTGCTGATCGCCGACGACGAGGACAACCCGGGCCTGCAGCTCGGCGCGGCCCTGGGCGGCACCCGTCCGCTGCGCGACAAGCTCGTCTTCGCCGACCACGGGTCCGGCATCGCCGGACTGCCGGCCTGGATCGAGCAGCTGATCGCCGAGTCCACGGGCAAGGACGGCACCGGGCTGCTGCCCGTCGTCGTCGCCCCCGGCGACCCCGAGACCGCGTGGGACGCCCCCGACCTGCTGCAGGTGCAGCTCGTCGGCGAGGACGACGTCGCGGCCCCGGGCCACGGCGTGCAGGTCGCCGGCTCGCTCGGCGCCCAGCTGCTGCTGTGGGAGGTGGCCACCGCGGTGGCCGGTCGTCTGCTCGGGATCAACCCCTTCGACCAGCCGGACGTGGAGGCCGCCAAGGCCGCCGCCCGCACCCTGCTGGACAGCCCTGCCGCCGAGCGGACGGCCGACGGTGAGGTGGAGGGCGTCGAGGTCTCCGGCCCGGCGTCCGTGACCTCTGCCCCGGACCTGGCCGGCGTGCTGCGCGCCACGGCGCCGCTGGTGCCCGAGGACGGCTACCTGGCGGTCCACGCCTACCTCTCCCGTCACGACGACGCCGAGCTCGAGGAGCTGCGCGCGGACCTGGCGGACCTGGTCGGCCGCCCGGTCACGTTCGGCTGGGGTCCGCGGTTCCTGCACTCCACCGGGCAGTTCCACAAGGGCGGCCCGGCCGTCGGCGTGTTCCTGCAGATCACCGGCGACGCCGGCCTGGACCTCGAGGTGCCCGGACGCCCGTTCTCCCTGGGCAGGCTCATCGCCGCGCAGGCCGCGGGCGACGCCCGGGTGCTCGGCGATCTCGGCCGCCCCGTGGTCACCCTGCACCTGCGCCGCCGCGACGCGGGCATCGAGGCCCTGAGGAGCGCCGTCCGTGGCCGGTGAGTCCCGGACCGTCCCCCGCAACCCGCTGCGCGACCCCCGTGACCGGCGCCTGACCCGCATCGCGGGTCCGTCGGCCCTCGTGCTGTTCGGCGTGACGGGCGACCTGGCGAAGAAGAAGCTCCTGCCGGCCATGTACGACCTGGCCCAGCGCGGCCTGCTGCCGCCGGCGTTCTCCCTCGTCGGCTTCGGCCGCCGCGACTGGTCCGACGAGGAGTTCGCCGACTACGTGCGTGCCGCCGTGGAGGCCTCCTCCCGAACCACCTTCGACGAGACCGTGTGGGACCAGTTCCGGGGCGGCCTGCGCTTCGTCTCCGGCGCGTTCGACGACGAGGCGGCCTATGTCCGTCTCGACGAGGTGCTCGCCGAGCTCGAGACCTCACGCGGCACGCGCGGGAACACGGCGTTCTACCTCTCCATCCCGCCGGACTGGTTCGAGGCCGTCTCCCGCCACCTGGCCGACCAGGGCCTGGCCGACCGGTCCAAGCCGGCCGACGGCCCGTGGCGCCGCGTGGTCATCGAGAAGCCCTTCGGCCACGACCTGGCCAGCGCGCAGGAGCTCAACGCCGTGATCGAGCGCGTCTTCCCCTCGGACGCCGTGTTCCGCATCGACCACTACCTCGGCAAGGAGACGGTGCAGAACATCCTCGCGTTCCGGTTCGCCAACCGGATGTTCGAGCCGCTCTGGAACGCGGAGCACGTGGACCACGTCCAGATCACGATGGCCGAGGACATCGGCATCGGCGGACGGGCGAGCTACTACGACGGCGTGGGCGCGGCCCGCGACGTCATCCAGAACCACCTCCTGCAGCTGCTCGCGTTCACCGCGATGGAGGAGCCGATCTCGTTCGACGCGGACCACCTGCGCGCGGAGAAGGAGAAGGTCCTCGAGGCCGTGACCGTCCCGGACACGCCCGAGGGACTCGCGGCGGCCTCCGCCCGCGGCCAGTACACCTCCGGCTGGCAGGGCGGCGAGCGGGTCACGGGATTCCTCGACGAGGAGGGCTTCAACCCGGCGTCCGTCACGGAGACCTATGCCGCGCTCAAGGTGGGCATCCGCACGCGCCGCTGGCAGGGCGTCCCGTTCTACCTGCGGGCCGGCAAGCGCCTCGGCCGGCGGGTGACGGAGATCGCCGTCGTCTTCAAGAAGCCCCCGCACCTGCTGTTCCCCGTCCACGACGGGGACGAGTTCGGGCAGAACATCATCGTCATCCGGGTGCAGCCGGACGAGGGCGTCACCATCCGCTTCGCGTCCAAGGTGCCCGGCACGCAGACCGAGATCCGCGACGTCACGATGGACTTCGGCTACGGCCACGCCTTCACCGAGGACTCCCCCGAGGCGTACGAACGCCTCATCCTCGATGTGCTCCTCGGGGAGCCGCCGCTGTTCCCGCGCCAGGCCGAGGTGGAGCTGTCCTGGCGGATCGTGGACCCGTTCGAGGAGCACTGGGCGAGCCTGGGCACCCAGCCCGAGCCCTACGCCCCGGGCACGTGGGGACCGCCCTCGGCCGACGCCCTCATGGCCCGCGACGGACGAAGCTGGAGGCGCCCGTGAAGATCCGCATGCACGACACCACCACCTCCCAGGTGGCCAAGCGCATCACGCAGCTGCGCGAGAAGAGCGGGGTCGTGGCCCTCGGCCGCGTCCTGACCCTCGTGATCAGCACGGACGACGCCGGCATCGAGTCCGCCGTCCAGGCCGCCAACGCGGCCTCGCTCGAACACCCGTGCCGCATCGTCGTCCTGGCCCTGGGCGACCCCGCGGCCCCCACCCGCCTGGACGCCGAGATCCGGGTCGGCGGCGACGCCGGCGCCTCCGACGTCGTGGTGCTGTGGTGCGCCGGGGAGAACGCCCACGCCGACGAGTCGCTCGTCTCCGGGCTGCTCCTGCCCGATGCGCCCATCGTCGCGTGGTGGCCCGGGGTGCCGCCCGAGGTCCCCTCGGCGACGGCGCTCGGCCGCCTGGCCCACCGCCGGATCACGGACACGGCCTCGGCGTCCACGGCCGAGCCCGCCCTGTGGGCTCTGCGCGCGGGCCACCATGAGGGCGACACCGACCTGGCCTGGACGCGCCTGACGCTGTGGCGGATCCAGGTGGCCGGGATCTTCGACACGCTCGACGTGGCCACCCTGCGCTCGGTGACGGTGGACGGGGCGCCGGACTCCCCCAGCACCATGCTGCTCGCGGCGTGGCTCACCCTGACCCTGAAGGTGCCCGTGACGATCGCGCACTCGAAGGTCGGCCACGGGATCCGTGCGGTGCGCCTGCGGTGCACGGACGGGGACGTGGTGCTCTCCCGCTCGCACTCACAGGTGGCCCGGCTCTATCAGCAGGGCCGGCCAGTGCAGCGCATCTCCCTGCCACGCCGGACGATCCAGGACTGCCTGGCCGAGGAGCTGCGCCGCCTGGACCCGGACGAGGTCTTCGGCGCCGTGCTCCACCAGGGCCTGCCGCGCACGGACCTCTCCCCCGTGCAGGCCTCCGAACGCTGAGGGGCCCCCGGCGCCCCACCGGCCCGGGACGCGCGAACGCCCCGCACGGATCTTCCGTGCGGGGCGTTCGCGTCGGGGCCCGGCGGGGGCGGCCTCAGGACTCCATGGTCAGTCGCGGCAGGACGCCGAGCAGGGCGATCACGACACCCCAGGCGACCACGGAGCCGACGGTCAGGCGGGTGAGCAGACGCTGGGCGGAGCCCGAGGAGCTCATCGAGCTGGTCACGCCGCCGCCGAACATGTCCGAGACGCCGCCGCCGCGGCCCTTGTGCAGCAGGATGAGCAGCACGATGACCACGCTGAGCACGACCACGAGGATCTGCAGGGCCAGGGTCAGGACGTCCACGGGAGGGCTCCTCGGGTCGAGGTGCGGCCCCGGCGCGCGCCGGGGCCGTCACGGAGAATGCGGTCGGTCGGGCCGGACGGATCAGGCCTGGTCGAACCGGACGATCTTAGCAAACTCGTCCGCGTCGAGGCTGGCGCCGCCCACGAGGGCGCCGTCCACGTCCGGCTGCGCCAGCAGCGCCGGCGCGCTGGAGGACTTCACGGAGCCGCCGTAGAGGATCCGCAGTCCGGCGGCGACGTCGTCGCCGTGCAGTGCGGCCACGCGGGCGCGCAGGGCCGCGCACATCTGCTGTGCGTCCTCGGGGCCGGCGACCTCGCCCGTGCCGATCGCCCATACGGGCTCGTAGGCGACGACGACGCCGGCCACGTCCTGCGCCGACAGGCCCGCGATGGAGCCCTCCAGCTGGGCGAGCGTGTGCTCGACGTGCCGGCCGGCCTGGCGCACCTCCAGGCCCTCGCCCACGCAGATCACCGGGGTGAGGCCGTGGCGCAGGGCCGCGGCGGCCTTGCGGGCCACGAGCGCGTCGTCCTCCCCGTGGAGGGTGCGACGCTCGGAGTGGCCCACGATCGCGTAGCGGCACCCCAGCGCGGCCAGGAACGCGCCGGAGACGTCGCCCGTGTAGGCGCCGGCGTCCTCGGGCGAGAGGTCCTGCGCGCCGTAGGCGAGGTCCAGACGGTCGCCGGCGACGAGCGTCTGCACGGACCGCAGGTCCGTGAAGGGCGGGAACACCGCGACCTCCACGGCCTCCTGGTCATGGTCCGCGTCCGTGAGGAGCCACGTGAGGCGCTGCACCAGGGTGACGGCCTCGAGGTGGTCCAGGTTCATCTTCCAGTTGCCCGCGATCAGCGGCACGCGCGTGGTCTGCTCCGCCATGCTCACGCCCGCCCCTCGCCGGCCAGGGCGGTGACGCCCGGGAGCTCCTTGCCCTCGAGGTATTCGAGGGAGGCGCCGCCGCCGGTGGAGATGTGGCCGAACGCGTCGTCGGCGAAGCCCAGCGTGCGCACGGCCGCCGCGGAGTCGCCGCCGCCGACCACCGACAGGCCGCCGGCCGCGGAGGCCTCGGTGAGGGCCTGGGCCACCGCGCGGGTGCCCTCCGCGAAGGCCGGGAACTCGAACACGCCCATGGGGCCGTTCCAGAACACGGTCTGGGCGCCGCGGATCTGCTCCGCGAACGCCCGGGCCGTCTCCGGGCCGATGTCCAGGCCCATGGCGGACGCGCCGTGCGCGCCCGAGGTGAGGGCGTCCACGGCCAGGACCTCGTGCTCGGCGTCGGCCGCGAAGCCGGAGGCCATGACGATGTCCGTGGGGAGCACGATGCGGGCGGCCCCGGCCTCGGAGCGGCGCAGGTACTCGCGGACGGTGTCGAGCTGGTCCTCCTCGAGCAGGGAGGCGCCCACCTCGTGGCCCTGCGCCTTGAGGAACGTGAAGAGCATGCCGCCGCCGATCAGCAGCGTGTCGGCCTTGTCCAGCAGGTTGTCGATCACGGCCAGCTTGTCCGAGACCTTGGACCCGCCCAGCACGACGACGTAGGGCCGCTCCGGGGACTCGGTCAGACGGGTGAGCACCTCGAGCTCGGCGGCGACCAGCGGGCCCTGGTGGGCCGGCAGCTGCGCCGCGACGTCGAACACGGAGGCGTGCTTGCGGTGGACCGCGCCGAAGGCGTCGCCCACGTAGGCGCCGTCCTCGCCGGCCAGCGCCGCCATCTCGTCGGCGAGGGCGGCGCGCTCGGCATCGTCCTTGGAGGTCTCGCGGGCGTCGAAGCGCACGTTCTCCAGCAGCAGCACCTGGCCGTCCTGCAGGGCGGCGGCCTTCGCGCGCGCGTCGTCCCCGGTCACGTCCGCGGCGAGGGCGACGTCGGCGCCCAGCAGCTCGGCCATGCGCGCGGCGACGGGGCGGAGGGAGTACGCGGGGTCCGGCTCACCCTTGGGGCGGCCCAGGTGGGCCATGACGATTACGCGCGCGCCGGCCTCGGCCAGGTCCCGAATCGCGGGAAGCGAGGCACGGATACGGCCGTCGTCGGTGACGGTGTCCCCATCCAGCGGGACGTTCAGGTCGGACCGGATGAGCACGGTGCGGCCGGCGACGCCGGCCTCGAGCAGATCGTTGAGGGTCGATGCGGGCATGATGCCTCCTGGGGTGCCGGAGCGGGGTCGGTTCACGGTGCAGTCTAGGCGGACGGCCCGGGCCGACGGGGGAACCGTCGGCCCGGGCCGTCGGGCGCCGTGCGGGCTCAGAGCTTCGAACCGATGAGGTCCGCGAAGTCCATGAGCTGGGAGGTGTAGCCGTACTCGTTGTCGTACCAGCCGATGACCTTCACGGTCTGGCCGATGGACTTGGTCAGCGGGGCGTCGAAGGTGCACGCCGCCGGGGAGGTGATGATGTCCGAGGACACGATCGGATCCTCGGAGTAGACCAGGCGGCCCTGCAGCGGGCCGGACTCCGCGGCCCTCTTGAACGCCGCATTGACCTCCTCGACCTCCACGTGGCGCGTCAGCTCCACGGTCAGGTCGGTGGCCGAGCCGGTGATGGTGGGCACCCGCATGGCGAAGCCGTCCAGCTTGCCCTTCAGCTCCGGGATGACCTCGCCGATGGCCTTCGCCGCGCCCGTGGAGGTGGGCACCATGTTCTGGGCCGCGGCGCGCGCCCGACGGCGATCCTTCTTGTGCACGTTGTCGTGCAGGTTCTGGTCGCCGGTGTACGCGTGGATCGTGGTCATGATGCCGTCCACGATGCCGAACTCGTCGTTGAGGACCTTCGCCATCGGGGCCAGGCAGTTCGTGGTGCACGAGGCGTTCGAGACGATGTGCATCGACTCCGCGTCGTAGGTGTGCTCGTTCACGCCCATCACAAAGGTGCCGTCGACCTCCTTGGCGGGGGCCGAGATGAGGACCTTCTTGGCCCCCGCGTCGAGGTGGGCCTGCGCCTTGGGGCCGGTCGTGAAGATGCCGGTGCACTCGATGACCAGGTCCACGCCGAGCTCACCCCACGGCAGCTTCGTCGGGTCGGCCTCCTGGAAGAACGCGACGTCGCGGCCGTCGATGCGGAACCCCTTCTCGGTCCGCTCCAGCTCGCCCGGGTAGCGGCCCAGGATGGTGTCGTACTTGGTGAGCCAGAACAGGTCCTCGGGGTCGGCGAGGTCGTTCACGGCGACCAGCTCGAGGCCCTCGTGGCCGCGGTCCCTGAGCACGCGCACGATGTTGCGTCCGATGCGGCCGTAGCCGTTGATGGCGATCTTGGTCATGGTGGTCCCTCTCGTCAGTTCTCGTTGCGTGGTCCCCGTGGCGGTGGGTCCGGGGCGGTGCGGTCGAGCGGTCGCGCCCGGTCCGGGCGCTCGGTGGGGACAGGGCCGGAGCGCCGAGCCCCTCCCCGCATCGGGGCGCTGACGTCGTGGGGCCACGACGTCAGCGCCCCGGTGCGCGGTGTGGATCAGGCCGGGAGGATCAGGCCGGAGGCGCCGGCGCGGGCGGCCTCGAAGCGGGCCTGCACGTCGGCCCAGTTCACGATGTTCCAGATCGCCTTGACGTAGTCCGCCTTGACGTTCTGGTAGTCGAGGTAGAAGGCGTGCTCCCACATGTCCAGCTGGAACAGCGGGATGGTGGCGACCGGCACGCCGTTCTGCTGGTCGTAGAACTGCTCGATCACCAGGTTGCCGCCGATGGGCTCGTAGGCCAGCACGGCCCAGCCGGAGCCCTGGATGCCGAGGGCGGCGGCGGTGAAGTGGGCCTGGAACTGGTCGAACGAGCCGAAGTACTCGTCGATGGCGGCGGCCAGCTCGCCGGTCGGCTTGTCGCCGCCCTCCGGCGAGAGGTTCTTCCAGAAGATCGAGTGGTTCGTGTGCCCGCCCAGGTTGAAGGCGAGGTCCTTCGACAGCTGGTTCACGGAGCCGAAGTCGCCGGCCTCACGCGCGGCGGCCAGCTTCTCCAGGGCGGTGTTCGCGCCCTTGACGTACGTGGCGTGGTGCTTGGAGTGGTGCAGCTCCATGATGCGGGCCGAGATGTGCGGCTCCAGCGCGGCGTAGTCGTAGTCCAGCTCCGGAAGGGTGTATTCGGTCATGCTTCCTCCTTGATCAGGCGAGGCTGCGGGCAGGACGCCCTCGGCCTCCACCTCGGGCAACCCCGCGTCCCGGCGGCGTATTCCGTCCGTCTCCATTGTGGTCGGGGGCGGAGCGACGGGGCCAGATCCCGTCGACGGTGATCCCGCGCTCAGCCCTCGGAGGCCGCGTCCGTCCCGGGGATGCCCCGCTCGGCGGCCCGCTTGTCCGCCATGGCCAGCAGCCGGCGGATGCGCCCGGCGACGGCGTCCTTGGTCATCGGCGGGTCCGCGAGGCGGCCGAGCTCGTCGAGGGAGGCCTGCTTGTGCTCGAGGCGCAGCCGGCCCGCGTAGCGGAGGTGGTCGGGCACCTCGTCGCCGAGGATCTCGAGGGCCCGCTCCACCTTCGCCCCGGCCATGACGGCGGCCTGGGCGGAGCGGCGCAGGTTGGCGTCGTCGAAGTTCGCCAGGCGGTTGGCGGTGGCCCGGACCTCTTTGCGCTCGCGCCGCTCGCGCCAGAGAGTCGCGGTCTGCTCCGCGCCGACGGCGGCGAGCAGCGTGGCGATCGCCTCGCCGTCGCGGACCACGACGCGGTCCGACTGACGCACCTCGCGTGCCTTCGCCGCCACGCGGAGCCGACGCGCGGCCCCCACCAGCGCGAGCGCGGCCTCCGGGCCCGGCGTGGTCACCTCGAGGGCCGCCGAGCGGCCGGGCTCGGTGAGGGAGCCGTGGGCCAGCAGGGCCCCGCGCCACACGGCGGCGGTGGCCGCCGTCGTCCCGCTGACGAGGACCGGCGCGAGGCCACGCACGGGCCGTCCCCGCTGGTCGATGAGCCCGGTCTGCCGGGCGAGGTCCTCTCCCCCGCGCACGACCCGGAGCACGTACCGCTGACCACGGCGCAGGTTGCCGCCGGAGACCACCACGATCTCCGGGGCCAGGCCGTACAGGTCGGTGATGGCGGCGCGCAGGCGGCGCGCACTGGCGCCGTGGTCCAGCTCCGCCTCCACGACGACGCGGCCGGCCACGAGGTGCAACCCCCCGGCGAACCGCAGCATCGCCGCGGTCTCCGCCCGCCGCTCCGGGGTCGCGGCGACCGGCACACGGGCCAGCTCCTCCTTGAGGGTCATGGTCAGCGCCATGCTAGTGCTCCTTCTCGGCGAGGTGCGCGCGTCAGTGGGTCATCGCCTCGTCGATCGCGACGGCCAGGCGCAGCGGGTCGTGGACCTGGGGATCCTGGGCACTGCTCACTCTACTGAACGCCACGCGCGCGCCCATCCGGGCCGCCTCGGCCTCCACCGCCGCCCGGTCGGTGACCGCGTCCACGTCGGCGATCACCACGTCCAGCCGGAGGTCCGGCGCATAGGAGCGCAGCACCTTGAGGTGGTCGGCGTGGGTGAGGCCGGTGGTCTCCTGGTCTCCCGTGCGCAGGTTCAGCACCATGAGGCGCCGGGCGGTGGTGGCGGCGAGGGCCGCGCGCACGTCCGGCATCAGCAGGTGCGGCAGCACCGACGTGTACAGCGAGCCGGGTCCGAGCACCACCCAGTCGGCCAGCTCGATCGCCGAGAGCGCCTCCGGGGTGGCGGGGGCGTCGGACGGGCTCAGGCGGACGTCGGTGACGCGCCCCTCGAACGCGGCGACCGCGAGGGCCACCTGGCCCTCCACGCATCGGGTGCGCAGGCGGCCGTCCGGGCCGGCGCTGAGCACGTCCCCGCCGATGGTCAGCGGCACCCGCGAGACCGGCAGGACCTCACCGTGCGCCCGCAGCAGGGCGCCGGCCCAGCGCAGCCCGTCCACCGGGTCGCCCAGCAGCTCCCAGAGGGCGACGATCAGGAGGTTCCCGAGCGCGTGGTTGTCCAGGGTGGCCTGGTCGGCGGGCACCTCGGTGGAGCGGAAGCGGTGCTGCATGACGTGGGCCCAGGTCCGACCCCAGTCGGTGTCGTCGCACAGGGCGGCCAGCGCCATGCGGAGGTCGCCGGGCGGCAGCACCGCCATCTCCCGGCGGATGGTGCCGGAGGAGCCGCCGTCGTCCGCCACCGTGACGATGGCCGTGAGGTGCCCGGCCACGTGCCGCAGGGCCGCGAGGGACGCGGAGAGGCCGTGGCCGCCGCCGAGGGCGGTGACGCGGGCCGTGGGGCGGGACATGCCGGCGCCCACCCCGCGCCCTTCCGAACCCATCCCGGGCGGCAGGGGCAGTTGGCCGGTGAGCGGGGACGTCATTCGCGCCCCATGTCCCGGTGCTGGACGTGCACCGTCACGTGGGGCACCTGGGCCAGGCGCCGGGCCAGCTCCTCGGCGACGGCCACGGAGCGGTGCTTGCCGCCCGTGCAGCCGATGGCGAGCGTAGCGTAGTGCTTGTTCTCCCGCCGGTAGCCCTCGAACACCGGCCCCAGCATGGCGACGTACGCGCGCAGGAAGTCCTCGACACCGGGGCGGGAGAGCACGTAGTCCGCGACCGCGGCCTCCGTGCCCGTGTGCGGACGCAGCGCCGGCACCCAGTGGGGGTTGGGGATGAAGCGCATGTCCGCCACGAAGTTCGCGTCCGCCGGGACGCCGTACTTGAACCCGAAGCTCATGATGGTCAGGCGCAGCGTGACGGGGCCGGACTCCGAGAACAGCTCGGTGATCTCCGTGGCCAGGCCGTGCACGTTCAGCTCGGTGGTGTCCACCACGACGTCGGCACGCGCCTTGAGCGGCTCGACGACGTCCCGCTCCGCGCGGATGCCGTCCAGCAGCCGGGCGTTGCCCTGCATCGGGTGGGGGCGGCGGCCGGCCTCGAAGCGTTGCAGGAGGACGTGGTCCTCCGCATCGAGGAACACGGTGCGATACTCCACTCCGCTGTTGGCCAGGTGCTGCAGGGCGGCGTACAGCTCCTCGAAGTAGGAGCGCGAGCGCACGTCCACCACGATCGCCAGGCGCGGGAACGCCTCCGGCGAGCGGGCGATGAGCTCGGCCAGCGTGCCGAACAGGGCCGGCGGCATGTTCTCCACCACGTCCCAGCCGTGGTCCTCGAGCGCGTGCGCGGCGGTGGTCCGTCCGGCGCCGGACATCCCGGCGATCACGAGCACCTCGGATGTCGGCGGCTTCTCCGGCTGGAGGGTCTCCTCGGTCATGACTCCACTGTATCCGCGGGCGTGTCGGCCGTGAGCGCCGTGTGGACGGCCTCGGCCAGCCGCGGCCCGATGCCGGCGACCTCGGTCAGCCGGTCCACGCCGGCGGCCCGGATCTCGGCGACGGAGCCGAAGTGGTTCAGCAGCGCGGTGCGCTTGGCCGGGCCCAGGCCCGGGATCCCGTCCAGGGCGGAGACGGTCATCGCCTTGGACCGCCGGCTGCGGTGGCCGGCGATCGCGAACCGGTGCGACTCGTCGCGGATGCGCTGGAGCAGGTACAGGCCCTCCGAGGTGCGCGGCAGGACCACCGGGAACTCGTCGCCCGGCAGCCACACCTCCTCGAGCCGCTTGGCCAGCCCGACCACGGGCAGGTCGTCCAGGCCGAGCTCCTCGAGGACCGCCGCGGCCGCGGCCACCTGGGGCGGGCCGCCGTCGACCACCACGAGCGAGGGCGGGTACGCGAAGCGGCGCCCCGACTCCTGATCGTCCCCCTCGACCTGACCGGAGAGCGGGGCGCCCTCCGCGCGCTCCTTGGCCAGGCGGGCGAAGCGGCGCCGCAGGACGTCGCGCAGGGACGCCGTGTCGTCCCGGGCGGCCTCCCCCGTGACGTTGAAGCGGCGGTAGTCCTTCTTCTTCGGCAGCCCGTCCTCCATGACGACCATCGAGCCGACCACGTTGGTGCCCTGGGAGTGGGAGATGTCGTAGCACTCGATGCGCAGCAGAGGCTCGGTGATCTCCAGGGCCTCCTGCAGCTCCCGCAGGGCGGCGGAGCGGGTGGTGAGGTCCCCGGACCGCCGCGACTTGTGCAGCTTGAGGGCCATCGCCGCGTTCTCCCGGACGGTCTCCATGAGGTCCGCCTTCGAGCCCCGCCGGGGCACGCGCACGGCGACCCGTGACCCGCGCAGGCCCGAGAGCCACTCGGTGAGCTGTGCGGCGTCGTCGGGCTCGACCGGGACGAGGATCTCGTGCGGGATGCGCTCCGGCCCCTCGAGGTCGCCGTAGACCTGCTGGAGCAGGTGCGCGACCATCTCCGGCTCGGCGACGTCCTCCACGCGCTCCATGACCCAGCCGCGCTGGCCGCGGATGCGTCCCTGCCGGACGTGGAACACCTGCACCGCGACCTCCAGCTCGTCCGCGTGCAGGGCGAAGATGTCCGCCTCCGTGTTCTCCGGCAGCACCACGGCGTTGCGCTCGAACACGCGGCGCAGCGCGGCGATGTCGTCCCTCAGCCGGGCCGCGTCCTCGTAGCGCAGCTCCTCGACGGCACGGGCCATGGCCTTCTCCAGCTCGCGGATGAACCGGTTCGCGTCCCCGGCCATGAAGTCGCAGAAGTCCTGGGCCAGCGCGCGATGGTCCGCCGGGCTGATCCGGCCCACGCAGGGCGCCGAGCACTTGCCGATGTAGCCGAGCAGGCACGGCCGGTCCTGGGCGCGGGCCCGCTTGAACACGCCCGCCGAGCACGTGCGGACCGGGAAGACGCGCAGCATCAGGTCCACGGTCTCCCGGATCGCCTTGGCCGGGTGGAACGGGCCGAAGTACTTCACGCCGGGCTTCCGGTCGCCGCGCATCACCTGGACGCGCGGGAACTGCTCGTTCATGGTCACGGCCAGGTACGGGTACGACTTGTCGTCCCGGTACATGATGTTGAACCGGGGGCGGTACTCCTTGATCCACGTGTACTCGAGCTGGAGCGCCTCCAGCTCGGAGCCGACGACGGTCCACTCGACCGCGGCCGCCGTGAACACCATGGTCCGGGTCTTGGTGGCCAGCCGAGCCGGGTCCTGGAAATAGGAGCTCAGGCGGGCGCGCAGGTTCTTCGCCTTGCCGACGTAGACGACGCGTCCGTCCGCGTCGCGGAAGCGGTAGACGCCGGGGGACGTGGAGATCTCGCCCGGAGCCGGGCGGTAGAAGGCCGGATCAGCCACGGGCACCCGGGGCGGCGTTGTACGCGTCCACGCGCTCCTGCCCCGAGAGCGCGCCGATGGCGTCCATGATCGCCGCCGTCGCGTCGCGGCGCTGCGGCAGGGTGTGTCGACGCCCGGGGTGGCCGAAGTCCAGGGGCGCGCCCACGCGCACGGAGAACCGGTGGGGACGGAAGCCGTTGGTGTCAGGCGGCTGGAGGTGCTGCGTGCCGACGAGGCCCACGGGCACGACGGGTGCGCCGGTGGCCAGGGCCAGCCAGGCCGCACCGGTGCGGCCGCGGTAGAGGCGGCCGTCGCGGCTGCGGGTGCCCTCCGGGTAGATGCCGACGCCCTGGCCGGACTCGAGCAGGCCCACGAGGGACTCGAGCGCGGCCACGGAGGCGGCCTGCTCGCCCCGGCGGACGGGGACGGAGCCCACGGACTCGAAGAACCGCCGCCGGACGCGGCCCCGCAGGCCCGTGCCCGTGAAGTACTCCTCCTTGGCGAAGAAGTGGACCGGGCGGGGGGCGAGGGCCTGGAGGATCACCGAGTCGACGAAGGACAGGTGGTTGGAGGCCATGACGAAGGGGCCCCGCGCAGGGACGTGCTCCATGCCGACGACCTCGGGGCGGCAGGTGAGCCGCAGGAGCGCGGCGGCGCTCCTGCGCACGGGCTCCGACGTCGCCATGGCTCTCCTTCGTCCGCGTCCTGCGTGGGCGGGGTCCATGCTACGCGAGCAGTTCCGCGAGGAACCGGCCCGTGTGGCTCTCCGCGACGTGTGCGACCTCCTCCGGCGTGCCCGCGGCCACGATCGTGCCGCCCCCGGAGCCGCCCTCGGGGCCGAGGTCGATCACGTGGTCGGCGCTCTTGATCACGTCGAGGTTGTGCTCGATGGTGAGCACCGTGTTGCCCTTGTCCACGAGGGACTGGAGCACGTGCAGGAGCTTGCGGATGTCGTCGAAGTGCAGCCCCGTGGTCGGCTCGTCCAGCACGTAGATGGTGCGGCCGTTGGAGCGCTTCTGGAGCTCGGCCGCCAGCTTCACGCGCTGGGCCTCGCCGCCCGAGAGCGTGGTGGCGGGCTGGCCCAGGCGGACGTAGCCCAGACCGACGTCGACGAGCGTGTCCAGGTACCGCGAGATGCGGGTGTACGCGCTGAAGAAGTCCGCGGCCTCCTCGATCGGCATGTCGAGGACCTCGGCGATGTTCTTGCCCTTGTAGGTGACCTCGAGCGTCTCCCGGTTGTACCGGGCCCCGTGGCACACCTCGCACGGCACGTAGACGTCCGGCAGGAAGTTCATCTCGATCTTCAGCGTGCCGTCCCCCGCGCACGCCTCGCAGCGCCCGCCCTTGATGTTGAAGGAGAACCGGCCCTGCTGGTAGCCCCGGACCTTCGCCTCGGGGGTCTCCGCGAAGAGCTTGCGGATCGCGTCGAACACGCCCGTGTAGGTGGCGGGGTTGGAGCGCGGCGTGCGCCCGATGGGGCTCTGGTCCACGTGGACCACCTTGTCCAGGTGCTCGAGCCCCTCCACGGACCGGTGCCGGCCGGGCACGAGCTTGGCGCCGTTGAGCCGGTTGGCCAGGACCTTGTAGAGGATCTCGTTGATCAGCGTGGACTTGCCCGAGCCGGACACGCCCGTCACGGCCGTGAGGACCCCGAGCGGGACCTCCACCGAGACGTCCTTCAGGTTGTTCTCCTGGGCGCCGCGGACCGTCAGCACGCGCCCCTTCTCCGGGACGCGACGCCGCTCCGGCACCGCGATGGAGCGGCGCCCGGAGAGGTAGTCGCCGGTGACGGACCGCGTGTTCGCCTTGAGATCCGCCAGGGAGCCCGAGTGCACGACCTCGCCGCCGTGCTCGCCCGCGCGAGGACCGATGTCCACGATCCAGTCCGCCTCGGCGATCGTGTCCTCGTCGTGCTCGACGACGATGAGGGTGTTGCCGAGGTCCCGCAGGCGCAGGAGGGTCTCGATGAGGCGGCGGTTGTCCCGCTGGTGCAGGCCGATGGACGGCTCGTCGAGCACGTAGAGGACGCCGACCAGCCCGGAGCCGATCTGCGTGGCCAGGCGGATGCGCTGGGCCTCGCCTCCGGAGAGGGTGCCGGCCGGCCGCTCCAGGTTGAGGTACTCCAGGCCGACGTCCAGCAGGAACGCCAGCCGGGCCAGGATCTCCTTGAGCACCTGGTCCGCGATCTGCCGCTCCCGGTCCGTCAGCCGCAGCCCCGAGAAGAACTCCATGGCCTCCCGCATGGGCAGGCGGGTGGCGTCCGCGATGGACAGGCCGCCCACGAGCACGTTCAGGACCGTGGGGTTGAGGCGGGCCCCGTGGCACGCCGGGCACGGGATCTCCCGCATGAACGACTCGTAGCGCTCGCGGGCGCCGTCCGACTCGGTCTCCCCGTGCTTGCGCATCACGTAGGGGATGACGCCCTCGAAGCCCGTGGTGTAGCGGCGCTCGCGCCCGAACCGGTTGCGGAACGTCACCTCCACCTTGAAGTCCTTGCCGTTCAGGACGGCGTCGCGCTCCGCCTCCGTCAGGTCCTTCCACGGGGTGTCCAGGGAGAAGCCCATCTCCTTGCCCAGCCCGCCGAGCACGCGCAGCCAGTAGTCCGAGGTGGACTTGCCCAGCGACCACGGCACCACGGCGCCCTCACGCAGGGACAGCTCGTCGTTGGCGACGACGAGGTCCGGGTCCACCTGCAGGCGGGAGCCGATGCCGGTGCACTCGGGGCACGCGCCGAACGGGTTGTTGAAGGAGAACGAGCGCGGCTCGATCTCGTCCACGGTCTGCTCGTGCCCGTTGGGGCAGGAGAGCTTCTCGGAGAACGAGCGGTACCGGGGGTTGCCCTCGGCGTCCCGCCCGCCGAACTCCGCGGTGTTCTTCTTGGCCTTCTCGGCGACCGGCTCCACGTCCACGAACTCGGCCACGACGAGGCCGTCCGCCAGCTTCAGGGCGGTCTCCACCGAGTCGGTGAGGCGCTGGCGGATGCCCTCCTTCATGGCGAGGCGGTCCACGACGACGGCGATGGTGTGCTTGACCTGCTTCTTCAGCACGGGCAGGTCCGAGAGCTGGACGGTCTCCCCGTCCACGACGGCGCGGGCGAAGCCCTGCGTGGACAGGTCCTGGAACAGGTCCACGAACTCGCCCTTGCGGCCGCGGACCACGGGCGCGAGCACCTGGAAGCGGGTGCGCTCGGGCAGCTCCTCGAGCTGGTCCACGATCTGCTGCGGGGTCTGCCGGCTCACCGGCTCCCCGCACTGCGGGCAGTGCGGCACCCCGACGCGCGCCCAGAGCAGGCGCATGTAGTCGTAGATCTCGGTGATGGTCCCCACCGTGGAGCGCGGGTTGCGGTTGGTGGACTTCTGGTCGATGGACACGGCCGGGGACAGGCCCTCGATGAAGTCCACGTCCGGCTTGTCCACCCGGCCCAGGAACATGCGGGCGTAGGAGGAGAGCGACTCGACGTAGCGTCGCTGGCCCTCGGCGAAGATCGTGTCGAAGGCCAGGGAGGACTTGCCCGAGCCGGACAGACCCGTGAACACGACCATGGCGTCCCGCGGGAAGCTGACGTCCACGTCCTTCAGGTTGTGCTCGCGGGCGCCCTGGACGACGATGCGGTCCCGCTCGCCCGAGCGCGCGCCGCCGGGGCCGGAGGCGAGGCCGCCGGCGTGGGTCTCGACGGCGGAGGAGACGGTGGTGGAGGAGTTCTTGGGCACGCGGCCAGCATAGGGGCGGCACGGACACGACACCGGGGTCTCGCCTATGGGCGAACCCACCGCGGGCTGGGCCCGCCCTGGCGCCTCGCCGCCCCGTCCGTACACTGTTGCGCATGCCCGAGACCGCCCGGAACCGCCTCCTGCACGATCTGCCCGCCGTCACGGTGCGCACCTGCTCCGTGTCGGAGATGGACAACAACGTGTACCTGCTCACCTCCAAGACCACGGGGGCGCAGGTGCTGATCGACGCCGCCGACGACGCCGAGGCCATCCGCGACCTCATCGCCTCGGCCGCGGACGACACCCCGTGCGAGCCGCGCCTCGAGATGATCGTCACCACGCACCGGCACTGGGACCACGTGCGCGCGCTGCCGGCGCTGGCCTCCCTGACCGGGGCCCGCACGGCGGCCGGCGAGGACGACGCCGACGCGATCGCCGAGGCCACGGGGGTCGCCCCCGACGTGCGCCTGCGCCACGGGGACACCGTGGGGGCGGACGGGCTCCGCCTCGAGGTGGTGGCCCTGCGCGGCCACACGCCCGGGTCCATCGCGCTGGTGTGCCGCCCCGAGGCGGACGAGCCGGCCGTGCTCTTCACCGGCGACTCCCTCTTCCCGGGCGGGGTGGGCAACACCGAGGGCGACGACGGCCGGTTCCGTCAGCTGTTCACGGACGTCACGGAACGGATCTTCGACGCGTTCGACGACGACGTGGTGGTCCACCCCGGCCACGGCGCGTCCACGACCCTGGGCGCCGAACGCCCCCACCTGCCGGAGTGGGCCGACCGCGGCTGGTGACGGTGCGCCCGGGCGGTCCCGGGCCCGGCGTCAGGCCGGCTTCTGCCCCACCATGAACAGGCGCCGGGCCGGGAAGATCGTGACCGGGCCGCCGTCGTCGGCCGTGATGCCGGGCACCGGCGGGTACGCCTCGCGCATGGCGGCGCGGTACCGGTCCACGAACGCCTCGAGCAGCCCGGCGCCCTCGGCGGCGCCCTCCTCGGCGTCCCAGCGGGCCAGGGCCTGCAGGCTCGGTCGCAGGGCCGCGCCGGAGGTCCACCGGAACACCGGGTCCTCGCCCGTCAGCACCTGCTGGTACTCCGTCTCCCAGACGACCGGGGACCACCCCGCCTCGAGGAACAGCCGCGTGTACTCCTCGGGCGGCGCCACGGTGCGGGTCGTCGCCACCCCGTGCAGCGGCTCGGAGAAGGCCGGGTCCTCCGCCAGCGCCACGATCGCCGCATGGGAGGGCTGCTCGTAGGGCCGCGGGATCTGCGCCGCGAACCAGGCCCCCGGCGTGAGGTCCCCGAGCCAGCGCCGGATCAGGCGACGGTGCGTCGGGATCCACTGGAGCATCGCGTTGGACACCACGACGTCCGTCGCCCTCGACGGGCGCCACTGCGAGGCGTCGACCGCCTCGAAGCGCAGGTTGGCGGGGGCGCCCGTGCGGGCCGCCTGCTCCCGGGCCCGCTCCAGCATGGCGGGCGAGTCGTCCAGACCGATCACCTCAGCGTCCGGCCAGCGCTCGGCCAGCGTCCGGGTCAGGGTCCCCGGGCCGCAGCCCAGGTCCACCACGATGCGCGGGGCCTCGGCGCGCACGCGCCCCACCAGGTCGTGGAAGGGGCGGGCGCGGTGCTCGGCGAAGCCCTCGTACTGCGCGGGATCCCAGGTGAACCCCCCGCCCTGTCGGCCGGTCACGTCCCCCACGACGGCGTCGGTGTCCGGGTGCGGGCTCTCGGGCGCGATCTGACTCATGGCGGCACCGTATCGCGCGGAGCGGCCGATACCCTGGGGGCGATGACTTCTGCCGCCACGAACCCGCCCTCGCTGACCGACCGCATCGACGCGCTCCCGCCGACCCCGGACGCCGACGACGTCTTCGGGGCCTTCGCTGCCTGGACCGAGGACCGCGGCATCTCGCTCTACCCCGCCCAGGAGGAGGCCGCCCTCGAGCTGGTCCAGGGCCGGCACGTGATCCTGGCGACGCCCACCGGCTCCGGCAAGTCCCTGGTGGCGCTGGCCGCGCACGCCGACGCGCTCGCCCACGACGCCGTCTCCTACTACACGGCGCCGATCAAGGCGCTCGTCTCGGAGAAGTTCTTCGCGCTGGTGGACGTGTTCGGCGCGGAGAACGTCGGCATGGTCACGGGCGACTCCACCGTCAACGGTGACGCGCCCATCATCTGCTGCACGGCCGAGATCCTCGCCAACCGCGCGCTGCGCGAGGGCTCGGGCATGGAGATCGGCACGGTGGTGATGGACGAGTTCCACTACTACGCGGACCCCTCCCGCGGCTGGGCCTGGCAGGTGCCCCTCCTCGAGCTGCCGCAGGCCCGGTTCCTCCTGATGTCGGCCACCCTCGGCGACACGACCCGCCTCGAGGCGGACCTGACCGAGCGCACCGGGCGCGAGGTCGCCGTCGTCGCCCACGCGGAGCGCCCCATCCCGCTGACGTTCGAGTGGTCCGAGGTGCCGCTGCAGGAGAAGGTCGAGGAGCTCGTGAGCACCCGCCAGGCACCGGTGTACATCGTGCACTTCTCGCAGCTGGACGCCGTGGAGACGGCCCAGGGGCTGTCCTCGATCTCGGTGACGTCCAGGGAGGAGAAGGAGGCGATCGCCGCGCGGATCGCCGGCTTCCGCTTCTCCGCGGGCTTCGGGCACACGCTCAACCGCCTCGTCCGGGCGGGCATCGGCGTGCACCACGCGGGCATGCTGCCCAAGTACCGCCGCCTCGTGGAGAAGCTGGCCCAGGACGGGCTGCTCAAGGTCATCTGCGGCACGGACACGCTCGGCGTCGGGATCAACGTGCCGATCCGCACCGTGCTGCTCACCGCGCTGTCCAAGTTCGACGGGGAGAAGACCCGCCTGCTCCAGGCCCGCGAGTTCCACCAGATCGCCGGCCGGGCGGGCCGGGCCGGCTTCGACACCTCCGGCACCGTGGTGGTCCAGGCCCCCGAGCACGTGATCGAGAACAAGGCGGCCGAGCGCAAGGCCGCGGCGAAGTTCGCGAACGTCAAGGACGAGGCCGAGCGGGCCAAGCGCATGAAGCAGTCCGTGAAGTCCGGCAAGCGCAAGACCCCGCCGGCCGGCTTCGTCTCGTGGGGGCCGGCGACGTTCGAGCGCCTCGTCTCCGCCGAGCCGGAGCCGCTGGTCTCCCGCATGCGGATCACGCACTCCATGCTGCTGAACATCCTCGACCGGCCCGGCGACCCGGTCATCGCGGTCCGGCGCCTGCTGCGCGGCACCCACGAGACCCCGGCCCGCCAGGCGGTGCTCATGCGCCGCGCGCTCGGGATCTTCCGGGAGCTGCTGGCCACGGGCGTCGTCGAGCGTCTGCCCGAGCCGGACGCCGAGGGCCGCACCGTGGACCTCACGGTGGACCTGCAGCCGGACTTCGCGCTCAACCAGCCGCTCTCCCCCTTCGCCCTCGCCGCGCTCGACCTGCTGGACCCGGCCGATCCCGACCACGCGCTCGACGTCGTCTCCGTGATCGAGGCGACCCTCGACCCGCCGCGCCAGGTGCTCTCCGCCCAGGTCAAGCACGCCAAGGGCGAGGCCGTGGCCGCCATGAAGGCCGAGGGCATGGACTACAACGACCGCATGCGGGCCCTCGACGAGATCACCCACCCGCGGCCGCTGGCCGAGCTCCTCGAGCAGCAGTTCGAGCTCTACCGGCAGGACGCCCCGTGGCTCGCGGAGTTCGAGCTGACCCCCAAGTCCGTGGTGCGCGACATGTTCGAGCGGGCCATGGGCTTCGGCGACTACGTGCGGTTCTACGGGATCGCCCGGTCCGAGGGCGTGCTGCTGCGCTACCTCACGGACGCGGTCAAGGCACTGCGCCACACCGTCCCCGAGGCGGCCCGCACCGAGGAGCTCCAGGTGCTGCTGGACTGGCTCGACGAGATGGTGAAGCAGACCGACTCGTCCCTCCTGGAGGAGTGGGAGGACCTGGTGGCCGGGGACATCGACGAGCTGCGCCGGGACATGGAGGCGCTCGAGCCGCCGGCCCCGCCTCGCCTGACGGACAACGAGCCCGTGTTCCGGGTGATGGTCCGCAACGCGATGTTCCAGCGGGTGCGCCTGTTCGGCGACGAGCGGGACGAGGCGCTCGCGCGCCTGTCCGGCGAGCTGTCCGCCGACGACTGGGCCGACGCCCTCGACGCCTACTTCGACGACCACGAGGACATCGACGACGGCCCCGCCGCGCGCGGCCCCGAGCTGTTCCGCGTGGCCGCGGCCCCCGACGTCGCCGCCCCGCTGGAGCTGGCCGGCCCGCGCTGGTGGGCGGTGCGGCAGGTCCTGAAGGACCCGGACGGGGACCTGGACCACGGGATCAACGCCGTGGTCGACCTGGACGCCTCCGACGAGGCGGGCCATCCCGTGATCCGGGTGGTCTCCGTGGGCGCGCCCGAGTCCGGGTGGGGCCTGTGAGCGCCGGGGACGCTCGGGCGGCAGGACGGCCCGTGGCGGGCGACCCGCGCGGCTTCGCTCCCCTCGAGCCGGCCCGCCACCGCGTGGGCGAGCGCACCGAGCTCTACGACGGCACCGTCACGGTGGACCACTGGTTCTCGGTGCCGATCGACCACGCGCTGGGCCTCGCCGAGGCCGAGGCGCAGGACGCGGCGGGCACCGGCGTCGGGCCGCACGGGCGCGGCACGCTGACCGTCTTCGCCCGCGAGATCCGGGCGAAGGACGACCCCGAGGGCGAGCGCCCCTGGGCCCTGTACCTCCAGGGTGGCCCCGGCAGTGCCGGGCCCCGCCCGGCGCGCCTGAGCGGCTGGCTCGGCGCGCTGGCCGAGAGCCACCGCGTGCTGCTGCTGGACCAGCGCGGCACGGGGCGTTCGACCCCGGCCACTGTGGCGACCCTGACCGCCCCGGGCGCCTTCGCCACGGACGAGGCGCGCGCCGAGCACCTGGTGCACCTGCGGGCGCCCTCGATCGTGCGGGACGCCGAGATGCTGCGCCTCGCCCTCGGCGCCGGGCCGTGGACCACACTGGGCCAGAGCTTCGGCGGGTTCTGCACGCTGAGCTATCTCTCCTTCCACCCGGAGGGCCTGCAGCGCAGCCTGGTGACCGGCGGCCTCGCCCCGCTCACCGGCCACGCCGACCGGGTCTACCGGGCCACCTACGCCCGGATGCGCGCCCGCACCGAGGAGTTCTTCGACCGGCACCCGGCCGACCGCGACGCGTGGTCGGAGGCCGTGGGGCTGATCCGCGCCGCCGAGGCCGCGGGCGCCCCGATCCCCCTGCCCGGCGGCGGGCCGCTCACCGTGGGACGGGCCCAGGGTCTGGGCATGCTGCTGGGCGGCAACACCCGCGTGGACCGCCTGCACTGGGTCCTCGCCGAGGCCGTGGACCGCACCGGACCCGCGCCGCGCCTGTCCGAGACGTTCCTGGCCGCCGTCGCCGACCAGGACGACCGCCTCGTCAACCCGCTCTACACCGTGCTGCACGAGGCGATCTACGCGCAGCCGGCGGACCTGGCCGGCGGCCGGGCGGACACCGGCTGGTCGGCGTCCCGGATGCTCGCCGAGCACCCGGACTTCGACCCGGAGGCGACCACGGTCCCGCTGCCCACGGGCGAACACGTCATGCCCTGGTCCGTCGAGGTCGACCCCCGGCTGCGGCCCCTGGCCGGCACGGCGCGGCTGCTCGCCGAGCGCACGCAGTGGGGCCCGCTCTACGACGTGGCTGCCCTGGCGCAGAACACCGTCCCCGTGGCCGCCGCGGTCTACGCCGACGACGTGTACGTGGACCGGGACCTCTCGCTCGAGACGGCGCGGCGCGTCCGCGGCCTGCAGGTGTGGGAGACCGACGCCTTCCACCACGACGGCATCGCCGACGACGGACCGGCGATCCTCGAGCGGCTCCTGGCGATGACCGCGCCGGACGGCGCCGGGACGACGACGGCCCCCGACCCGGTCGACTGACCGGCCCGGGGGCCCGGGCGCCGGCGGAGGGCTCCCCGGCGCCGTGATCGGCTCAGACGGTGGGCCCGTCCTGCCGCACGATCTGCTCGGAGACCCCGCGCGCGTCGTCGTCACGGGGATCGGCGAGCCGGGTCTCGTGGGCCGTGCGGATGATGGCCGACCACGCGTCCTTGTGCTCGAGCAGCTGGTCGCGCCAGCGCTGGTCCACGGCCTCGGCCCGGGCCGTCCAGCGATCCATCAGGGCGGCGGCGCGCTCGCGCTCGGCCGGGTCGGCGTCCTCGGGCAGCTTCGAGTACCGGTACGAGTACTTCTCGGCGTTCTGCAGCGCCCGCAGGGCCTGGCCCTTCGGCGAGGCCAGGGAGATCGCCACGGTGATCGCCAGGATCACGACGACGACCACGAGGGACAGCGTCGTGGGGATCTCGACGACGGGCACGTTCTCGCCGCCGTTGATGAACGGCAGGTTGTTCTCGTGCAGGGCGTGCAGGATCAGCTTCACGCCGATGAACGCCAGCAGCGCGGAGAGCCCGTAGGCCAGGTAGACGAGGCGGTCGAGCAGGCCGTCGATCAGGAAGTACAGCTGGCGCAGGCCCATGAGCGAGAACGCCGTGGCGGTGAAGACGATGTACGCCTCCTGGGTCACGCCGAAGATCGCGGGGATGGAGTCGAAGGCGAAGAGGATGTCCGTGGCGCCGATCGCGATCATCACGAGGAGCATCGGCGTCATGAGGCGCTTGCCGTCCACCGTCGTGAAGAGGCGGTCGCCGTCGAACTGCTCGGAGGCGGGCAGGAACCGCTTGACGAGGCGGACCATCACGTTGTCCGCCTCGTCCTGGGCGCCCTCGGCGTCGCCGGACATCTCGCCCTTGAGCTGGCCGCCGGCGATGATCAGCAGGAACAGGCCGAAGAGGTAGAACACGTCCGACCACGCGGCGATGACGGCGGCGCCCAGCAGGATGAACAGGGTGCGCGAGATCAGCGCGAACGTGATGCCGAACAGCAGCACCTTCTGCTGGTACTCGCGCGGCACCCGAAAGCTGGCCATGATGACCAGGAAGACGAACAGGTTGTCGACGCTGAGCGCCTTCTCCAGCAGGTAGCCGGTGTAGTACTCGACCGCGTGCTGGGTGTCGCCGAAGGCGAAGAACACGAGGCCGAAGACGAGCGCGAGGCCGACGTAGACGCCGGACCAGATCGCGGCCTCCCGGATCGACGGCGTGTGCGCCTTGCGGACATGGGCGAAGTAGTCGAACGCGAGGAGCCCGACGATCAGCGCGATCGTCAGGCCCCAGGTCAGGCCGTTGATTTCCACGGGTCACCTCTCGGCGTCAGGGGTCAGGACGGTGCCGCAAGTCTCTCCGCCCGCCGCGGCCGCGGCCCGGGCCCCTGTGTCCGGCCGGCGGCGCGCTCTCGGCGGCCGCGGCGTGCTGACGTCCACAGTGTTCGGGATACTCCCCTACGTCGCCGGTCAGTCTACCCGGTCGCACGACGACGCCCCGACCCGCGGCGGGCGGAGCGGGGCGTCGTCGGGCCCGCTGGCGCAGGCCCATGAGGGCGAAGATATTGGCGGTCAGGACGATGAACCAGTTCTGGGTGAGGCCGAAGATCGCCGGGATGGAGTCCACCGCGAACATCACGTCCGTCAGGCCGATCGTGATGAACACGACCACCATGGGGGTGAACATGCGCCGGCCGTCCACGGTGGTGCGCAGTCGGTTGCCGTCGTAGTCCGGCGCCACGTTGAGGCGGCGGGTCAGGCGGGCCACGACGCCCGGCTCGGACTCCTCGTCCCCGCCGTCGTCCTTGAGCTGCTGCCAGGCGGTCCAGAGCAGGAAGGCGCCGAAGATGTAGAACTCCCACGTCAGGTGCTCGATGGCGACGGCGCCGACCGCGATGAACACCGCGCGGGCGATCAGCGCGATGATGATGCCCACCATCAGCACCTCCTGCTGGTAGCGGCGGGGCACCTGGAACTTGGCCATGATGATGAGGAACACGAACAGGTTGTCCACGCTGAGGCTGTACTCGGTGACCCAGCCGGCGAGGAACTCGGTGCCGTGCTGCGCATCGCCCAGGGCGAAGAGCAGCCCCGCGAAGAGCAGCCCCGCGAAGACCAGCGCCAGCGCCACGTAGAACCCGATCCACAGGCCGGCCTCCTTCATGGAGGGCTCGTGGGGGCCGCGCCAGTCTAGACGGGTGCGGTCCCGCGCGCGGATGCGGGTGGGCCCGGTCTCAGGCTGCGCCGGGGGCGGTCAAGCCGAGGGCGAGCCAGACGACGACGGCGCCGGCGGCGGCCAGGCCCCAGCTGGCGAGGGAGCCGATGAGGAACTCCTCCGCGCGCGAGCCGGCTCCGCGGTCCGCCGAGATCTCCGGGAAGCGCACGATGCCCTTGGCCGCCATCAGGGCCGCGATCACCGGATAGGCCTGCGCGAGCCCCAGGACGACCATGAGCAGTCGCTCCATGGGCCCGATGTAGCGACCGCCGCGCAGGCCGTCGGCCGCGGGGTCCGTGGGCGCGGCGGACGGCACGGTCGTGGGCTCCGCCGCGGGGTCCTCCGCCTCCTCGTCGCCCCCGTCGGCGGACCGGCCCGCCAGGGCGAGGACCGCGCGGGTGACCCGGTTGCCGGTCTCGGTCAGCGCCACCGCCACCGCCGGCAGCGTGAGGGCCGGTGGCGCGGAGCGCAGGCCCGCGGGCGCCAGGGTCGACTCGAGCACGGCCACCAGGCCGACCGTGGCCACCACCGCGACCACCCCGAGCGGCCGGTCCGGGTGCAGCCACGTCCAGCCCATCAGTAGGCCGAGGGACACCAGGCCGCCGCCCACCGCGACGGCCACGCCGGTCGGCGCCAGCACGGCCACCAGCACCGCGGCGAGGACGGCGGCCACGGCCGCGCCGGCCCGGGCGAGCCACCGCCGCCGGGGGGCGGGCCAGGCGCCGGGCAGGACGGCGTCGAGCAGGTCGTGCAGCCCCAGGGCGAGCAGTGCGAGGGCGGTCACGGCGCGACCTCCGTCGCCGCGGCGGCGAGCTCGGCGTCCAGCTCGAGCAGCCGGCCGATCCCGGACCGCGCGACGGTCTGCGACACCGCGGACTGCGTGATCCGCTCCGCCCGTGCGGCCTCCGCCTGGGTCGCCCCGCCCAGCAGGGCTGCGGCGATCCGGCGTTCGCGGGCCTTGAGCCGGCCGAGGACGTGGTCGCGCAGCAGGGCGAGCCCGTCCACGGCGGCGGTGAGGGACGGGTCCGCGGCACGGAAGGCGGTCGCGGCGCCGGCGGCCCGCTCGTGCGCGTGCTCGACGGCCTCGCGGGCCCGATACCAGGCCGTGCCGTCCTCGATGCCGTCTCCGCCGGCGTCCAGGGCCCGCCGCTGCCCCAGGCCGATCCCGAAGCGCAGGTCGAGGCCCGGGGGCAGGGCGAGCGTGACGCGGACGGTCAGCCGGAGCGCGTCCGGCCAGGTGCGGTGCAGCGCCTGGAACTCGTCGCCGACGCTGGCCCAGGCGGGGCGCAGCGGCGGGACGTCCTGTTCCGCGGCCGCGAAGGCGGCCAGGATCTGCTCCTGCGCGCGCTCCCGGTCCGGGAGGGCGCGGGAGCCGACGATGTCCGCGATCACGGCCGCGACCGGGGGTGCTGCGCTCATGGCGTCACACTATCACTGATATGAATATATTCATCAGTGTTTTCATAACACCCCGGGGCGCGGAACGCGCCGGGCGGTCACTGCTCCCGCTTCATCTGCCGCAGCTCCTTCTTGAGCTCGCCGACCTCATCGCGCAGGCGGGCCGCGAGCTCGAACTGCAGGTCCGCCGCCGCCTGGTGCATCTGCTGCGACATCTGCTCGATCAGATCGGCCAGGTCCTTGGCGGGCAGCGACGCCGGGTCCACCGCCGGGGCCTCGGCACCCTCCCCCGTGGCCGGGGCCCGGTCCAGTGAGCTGAGGCCGCGGTGGCCCATGCCGAAGTCGAACCCGGACTTCACGCCCCCCATGCCCTTGAGGAAGTCGGCGGTGTCCGCGTCCTCCCGGGCCAGCTGGTCCGTGATGTCCGCGATGCGCTTGCGCAGCGGCTGGGGGTCGATCCCGTGCTCCTCGTTGTACGCGATCTGCACGGCCCGGCGCCGCTCGGTCTCGTCGATCGCCCGCCGCATGGAGTCCGTGACGTTGTCGGCGTACATGTGGACCTCGCCGGAGACGTTGCGGGCGGCGCGGCCGATGGTCTGGATGAGGGAGGTGGTGGAGCGCAGGAAGCCCTCCTTGTCCGCGTCCAGGATCGCCACGAGCGAGACCTCGGGCAGGTCCAGGCCCTCGCGCAGCAGGTTGATGCCCACCAGCACGTCGAAGGTGCCCTTGCGCAGCTCCCGCAGCAGCTCCACGCGGCGCAGCGTGTCCACATCCGAGTGGAGGTACTCGACCTTCACCCCCGCCTCGAGCAGGTAGTCCGTGAGGTCCTCGGCCATGCGCTTGGTCAGCGTGGTCACCAGGACGCGCTCGTCCTTGGCCGTGCGCACCCGGATCTGCTCGAGCAGGTCGTCGATCTGGCCCTCGGTCGGCTTGACCACCACCTGCGGGTCCACCAGCCCGGTGGGCCGGATGATCTGCTCGACGTAGCCGTCCGCCTGGCCGAGCTCGTAGGCGCCCGGCGTCGCGGAGAGGTACACGGTCTGCCCGATCCGTTCGAGGAACTCATCCCACTTCAGCGGGCGGTTGTCCATGGCCGAGGGCAGGCGGAAGCCGTGCTCCACGAGGGTGCGCTTGCGGGACATGTCCCCCTCGTACATCGCGCCGATCTGCGGGATGGTCACGTGGGACTCGTCCACCACGAGCAGGAAGTCGTCCGGGAAGTAGTCCAGCAGGCAGTGCGGGGCGGAGCCGGCGGGACGGCCGTCGATGTGGCGCGAGTAGTTCTCGATGCCGTTGCAGTAGCCCATCTGCTGCATCATCTCGAGGTCGTACGTGGTGCGCATGCGCAGCCGCTGCGCCTCGAGGAGCCTGTCCTGGGACTCCAGCTCCTGCAGCCGCTCCCGCAGCTCGTCCTCGATGGTGGTGATCGCCCGGCCCATGCGCTCGTCGCCGGCCACGTAGTGCGAGGCTGGGAAGATGTACATCTCCTCCTCCTCGCGCACCACCTGGCCGGTGAGCGGGTGCAGGGTCTGGATGGACTCGATCTCGTCCCCGAAGAACTCGATGCGCACCGCGAGCTCCTCGTACATGGGGATGATCTCCACGGTGTCCCCCCGCACCCGGAAGGTGCCGCGGTGGAAGTCGACGTCATTGCGCACGTACTGCATCTGCACGAACCGCCGCAGGAGCACGTCCCGGTCCATCTCCGCACCGCGGCGCAGGGTGACCATCTGCTCGATGTACTCCTCGGGCGTGCCGAGGCCGTAGATGCAGGAGACGGTGGCCACCACGATCACGTCCCGCCGGGTCAGCAGCGCGTTCGTGGCCGAGTGGCGCAGCCGCTCGACCTCCTCGTTGATGGAGGAGTCCTTCTCGATGAAGGTGTCCGTCTGCGGGACGTACGCCTCGGGCTGGTAGTAGTCGTAGTAGGAGACGAAGTACTCGACCGCATTGTTGGGCAGCAGCTCGCGGAACTCGTTGGCCAGCTGCGCCGCGAGCGTCTTGTTCTGCACCATCACCAGCGTGGGCCGCTGGAGGCGCTCGACGAGCCACGCCGTCGTCGCCGACTTGCCCGTGCCGGTGGCGCCCATCAGGACGACGTCCTTCTCCCCCGCCTCCACGCGCTCGGCGAGCTCGGCGATGGCCTTCGGCTGGTCACCGGAGGGCTGGTACGGGGAGATGACCTCGAACGGGGCGACGACGCGGTTGATCTTCTGGGCCAGGCTCATGGCACAACCCTACGTCGCGCCCCGGACACCCCGGCGGTCAGTCCGCCGAGGGCTCAGCCGCGCCGGGCGCGAGGAACCGGTCCCACACCTGGTTCGCCACGGACGCGAGCCGCTCGAGGTCGGCGTCGTTGACGATGACCACGTCCGCGACGGCGCGCCGCTGCTCGTCCGTGGCCTGGGCCGCGATCCGCGCCTCGGCGTCCGCGCGGCTCATGCCGCGGTCCTCCACCATCCGGCGCAGGCGCTCCTCGAGCGGAGCCTCCACCACGATCACGAGATCGAACGCGTCCGCCTGCCCGGTCTCCACCAGCAGCGGCACGTCCTGGACCACGACGGCGTCCGGCCCGGCCTCGGCGACGATGCGCCGGGCCGCAGCCCTGATCCGGGGGTGCACGATGCGGTTCAGGCGCTGTCGGGCGCCCTCGTCCCCGAAGACGATGCGGGCCATCTCGACGCGGTCGAGCTCACCGTCCGCGGTGATGACGCGGTCCCCGAACTCGTCCTGGACGGCGGCCAGCCCATCGGTGCCCTTCTCGAGGACCAACCGGGCGAGGGCGTCCGAGTCCACCAGGAGCGCGCCACGCTCCTGCAGGACGCGGGCCACCGCGGACTTGCCGGCGGCGATCCCGCCGGTCAGGCCCACATGGACGCGCGGCCGTTCGGCCACCGGGTCGGTCTCGGTCATACGCGCTCTCCTCGGGCAGCCTCGAGCTGAGGCTGGATCTTGGCCTCCCAGTATGCCCGGACGGCCTCCTTCAGGTCCTCGAGCGAGCCGTCGTTCTCGATCACGGTGTCCGCGATCTCGGCCCGCTCCTCGTCCGCCGCCTCCTCATCGATGAAGGCCCAGGCCTGCTCGCGGGTCATGTCGTGGGACTCCATGAGCCGGGCGACACGCACCTCGGCGGGAGCAGAGACGGCCAGCACCTGGTCGAAGTCGTGCTCGGAGCCGGTCTCGGCCAGCAGGGCCAGGTCGACCACCAGCACGGAGTCCTCGCCGACCTCGCGAGCCCGGCGGTTCGCCTCGTCGCGCACCGCCGGGGCGACGATCTCGTACATGCGCGTCCGGGCGGTCGAGCTCTCGGCGGTGAGCCGGTTGAGGGTGCGCGCGTCCAGGGTGCCGTCCGCGCGGACGATGTCCTCGCCGAAGACCGAGCGGAGCTCCTCGAGCACGGGGCTGCCGGGCACGAGGATTTCCCCCATCAGGTCATCGAACTCCACGACGACGGCCCCCAGCCGCTCGAGCTCCGCGCCGACCTCGGTGCGGCCCGAGGCGATGCCGCCGGTCAGGCCGACGGTGACGAGGGCCTTGGCCGCGTCGATGCGCTGCTGGTGCCACGTCTTCGGGGTGTGCGTGTCGTTCTCCGGCTCGGTGCCGACCTCGAACTCGGGGCGGATCACGAAGTCCGAGACGTCCATGCCGTCCTCGGTGGCGCGGCGGCGGTACTCCTCGACCGGCAGCACCTGCTTCCACTGGCGGGTCCGCATGGGCCGCGCGGCACCCGCGTCCTCGCGCAGGGCCTGCAGCAGCAGTGCGGCCTGCGTGACGGTGATGAGCAGGATGGGCAGGCCGATCACGATGATGACCTCCTGCAGCGCCGCCAGGCCGTTCTCGCCCGCGGTGAGGATGATGGCCGCGCAGACCGCGCCGATGGACACGGCCCAGAACACGGACTGGCGGCGGGGCGCGGCATCCTCGTGGCCATTGGCCATCGCGTCCATCACGAGCGCGCCCGAGTCGATCGAGGTGATGAAGAACAGCGTAATGACCACGAGCGCCACGACCGCGACCACCGTGTAGAGCGGCGTGCCCTGCAGGTGCTGGAACAGGGCGGCCTGGACGTTGCCGTCGGTGACGATCGTCTGCGTGAGGTCACCGCCCTGGCCCGGCGCCGGCGCGGTGGCGCGGTCCGACTGGAACGCGGAGTAGCCGTAGATGCCCATCCAGATGATGACGAACGCGGTGGGCAGGCCGAGGCCGGCCGCGATGAAGGAGCGGATGGTGCGGCCGCGCGAGATGCGGGCGAAGAACATCCCCACGAAGGGCGCCCATGTGACGGTCCAGGCCCAGTAGAAGACGGTCCAGTCACCGGACCACTGGCCCGAGTTGTACGTGTCGTTGTAGGTGGAGAGCACGGGCAGCATCGACGCGTACTCGCCGATCGCCTGCACGGTGCCGCGGATGACGTCCATGCTGGAGACGGCCCACATCAGGACGTACACGAGCAGGGCGATCGCCAGCAGGATGTTGCCGTAGGACAGCCGCTTGACGCCCTTGTCCATGCCGGCCAGCACGGAGGCCGTGCCCACGGCGGTGACGACGGCCAGGATGAGCGCCTGGACCCAGCCGGCCACGGGGGTGCCCAGCACGTAGTTCATGCCCGCGTTGATCTGCAGGGCGCCCAGGCCCACGGACACGCCGAGGCCGAACACGGTGGAGACCACGGCGATGATGTCGATCGTCTTGCCGATGGGGCCGTGGATGCGATCGCCGAGGAGGGGCTGGAAGGCGGAGGACACGCGCGGGGGCAGCTTGCGCTTGTACGTGAAGTAGCCGAAGCACAGGCCCGGGACGAGCAGGATCGCCCACATGTGGATGCCGAAGTGGAAGTTCGCGATCGCCATGGCCTCCGAGGCCGCGCGGTCGGAGAACGGCTCCGTCCCCGCCATGGGCGGGTTGGCGTAGTGGTTCATCGGCTCCGCGATGCCCCAGAACATCAGCACCGCGCCGACGCCGGCGGCGAACATCATGCCGAACCAGGTCAGGCCGGAGTACTCCGGCACCGCGTCGTCGTCGCCGAGCTTGACCCGGCCGTACCGGGTCACGGCGAGGATGAACAGGAACGCCACCAGCAGGGTCAGGCTGAGGGTGTAGATCCAGCCGACGTCGTAGCGCAGCCAGCTCGAGACCACGCCGAAGGCCGCCTGGACCGGGCCCGGGAACAGGCCCATCGCGGCGGTGAAGAGGACGACCGCGGCGGCCGATCCGAAGAAGATCGCCGGACTCGTGCGGAGCCCCAACGTGTCGTGCAGGCGAGTGAGCGGGGAAGTCATGAGTCTCCCGGGACAGGGTCGTGGGAGGCCCGCGGCGGCACGCGTGCACGCTCACCGGTGGGCCGGTGCCGGGTGGCACGGTCTTCCACTGTACCGAAGCTCACGTCCGGGCTCGACGGCGTGCCCGTCCTCGGCCAGCCCCTAGGGTGGGGTCATGCCCGATCCCGCCCCCGCCCCGACCGCGCGCTGCACGGTCCTGCCGGCGTCCGCCCGCGACCCCGACGGCTGGCTGGAACGGGAGGTGGAGATCCGCCGCAGCCGCTTCCTCACCTACCTCGGGCGCGTCGAGGACGAGGCGCAGGCCCGCGAGATGGTCGCCGTCCTGCGGCGCCGGCACCACGACGCGCGGCACGTGTGCAGCGCGTTCGTCCTCGGCCCCGCCCGGGACCGGATGCGCTCCAGCGACGACGGCGAGCCCGCCGGCACGGCCGGCGTCCCCATGCTCGAGGCCGTCCTCCAGCGCGAGACCGCGCCGGGCCGGACCGACCTGACGGACGCGTGCGCCGTCGTCGTGCGCTGGTTCGGGGGGATCAAGCTGGGCGCCGGGGGCCTGGTGCGCGCCTACTCGGACTCGGTGTCCGGGGCACTCGACGCCGCCCCGCTGCGCACCCGCTCCCGGCTGGCCCTGCTCGCGGTGGAGGCGCCCCACACCGACGCCGGCCGGTGGGAGAACGAGCTGCGCGCGGCGGGCGTGTCCGTGCTGGAGGCGAGCTACGGCGCCGCGGGGGTCCGCCTGACGGTCGGCGTGCCGGACACCGAGGAGGCCCGCGCGGCGTTCGCGGCGCGGCTCGCGGACGTCACGGCCGGCGCGGGGCATGCGGAGCGGATCGGAGAGGACTGGGTGGACCATGAGTGAACCGTTGCCCCGGGGGGTCACCTCCGATGTCGCCCGTGGCGGGCTGCCGGACGACCTCACCGCGGGCGTGGACTTCGCGGCGCTGGATCGGTGGCCGCTGCCGACCGAGCCCGACCGCCAGGCCCACGACGCGGCGGACCTGCTCCTGCTCGACACCCTGGCCGGGTGGATCGCGAGCGGGCACGTCCCCGGCCCGGTGGCCGTCCTGGAGGACCGGCACGGCGCGCTGACCCTGCCCCTGCTCACGGCCGGCCACGACGTGCGGATCCACCAGGACGACGCCTCCGCCGAGCGCTCGCTGGACGCGAACCTCGCCGCGTGGCGCGCCGCCGGTCGCCTCGGCGGGGAGACGGGCGAGCTCGAGCGGTCGGCCACGCCCGAGGAGGCGGCCCGGGGCGCCCGGACGGTCCTGCTGCCGCTGCCCCGCTCGCTCGACGAGCTCGACCGGCTGTCCCGGATCGCGGCGGGCGCGGCCGACCCCGGCGTGGTCCTGCTGGCCGGCGGCCGCGACAAGCACATGAGTCCGCGCATGAACGCGGTGCTCGGCGCGGCGTTCGAGGACGTCGTCGCCGGACGGGGACGCCGCAAGGCGCGCGTGCTCACGGCCCGGGGCCCGCGTCCCGGCGTGACCCCCCGGCCGCCGGAGGGGGCCGACCGCGACGTCCCCGGCGTGGGGCGCCTGCACCTGGTAGCCCACGCCGGCACCTTCGGCGGAGCCGCCGCCGACCCGGGCTCCCGTCTGCTGCTCACCTCGCTCGCCGACGACCCGCGCCCGCCGGGGCGCCTCGTGGACCTGGGCTGCGGCAACGGGTTGCTCTCGGTCGGGGCGGCGCGGCTGTGGCCGCACGTCACCGTGCTGGCCACCGACCAGTCCGCCGTGGCGGTCGCCTCGACGCTCGCCACGGCCCGCGCGAACCGCGTGGCGGACCGCGTCCGGGCCGTGCGCGACGACGCCCTGACCACGTGGCCGGACGGGACGGAGGAGTGCGTGCTCCTGAATCCCCCGTTCCACGACGGCAACGCCGTGGACCCCTCCGTGGCCCACCGGCTGGTGGCGGCCGCGGCGCGGGTGCTGGAGCCGGGCGGCCGGCTGTGGTGCGTCTGGAACTCGCACCTGCGGTACCGGCCGGTGCTGGAGGACCTCGTCGGGCCGACCCGGCAGACGGCGCGCGACCGCACGTTCACCGTGACGGTCTCCGAGCGCCGCTGAGCGCGGCCGTCGGGTCCCGTCCGCTCCCCCACGGCCAGCCCCCCGGGACGCGACGACGCCCCGCCCCTCCGGAGGGAGGGACGGGGCGTCGGGTGCTCGGCGCGGGCCGTCAGGGACGGTCACGCACCGCGGTGATCAGTTGCCGGTGAGCTTCTCGCGCAGGGCGGCGAGGGCCTCGTCGGAGGCCAGGGTGCCTCCGTCCGAGGACGGGGCCTCGGAGGAGTAGGACGAGCCGCCCAGGCCCGCACCGGCGTCGGCGCCGGCGGTGGCCTCCTCCTGGAGGGAGCGGCGCACCTGCTCCTTGTGGGCCTCCCAGCGGGCCTGAGCGTCGGCGTACTGCTGCTCCCAGGCGGCGCGCTCGGTCTCGAAGCCCTCCATCCACTCGTTGGTCTCGACGTCGAAGCCCTCGGGGTACTTGTAGTTGCCCTCCTCGTCGTACTCCGCGGCCATGCCGTAGAGCGCCGGGTCGAACTCGGTGCCCTCGGGGTCCACGCCCTCGTTGGCCTGCTTGAGGGACAGGGAGATGCGGCGACGCTCGAGGTCGATGTCGATGACCTTGACGAACAGCTCGTCGTTGACCGACACGACCTGCTCGGCGGTGTCGATGTGGCGCGAGGCCAGCTCCGAGATGTGCACGAGGCCCTCGATGCCGTCCTCCACGCGGACGAACGCACCGAACGGCACGAGCTTGGTGACCTTGCCCGGCACGACCTGGCCGAGGGCGTGGGTGCGGGCGAAGAGCTGCCACGGGTCCTCCTGGGTCGCCTTCAGCGACAGGGAGACACGCTCGCGGTCCATGTCCACCTCGAGGACCTCGACGGTGACCTCCTGGCCCACCTCGACGACCTCGGACGGGTGGTCGATGTGCTTCCAGGACAGCTCGGAGACGTGCACGAGGCCGTCCACGCCGCCCAGGTCCACGAAGGCGCCGAAGTTGACGATGGAGGACACGGTGCCGTTGCGGACCTGGCCCTTCTCCAGCTTGTGGAGGAAGTTGGAGCGGACCTCGGACTGGGTCTGCTCGAGCCAGGCGCGGCGGGACAGGACCACGTTGTTGCGGTTCTTGTCCAGCTCGATGATCTTCGCCTCGAGCTTCTGGCCGATGTAGGGGGCCAGGTCGCGCACGCGGCGCATCTCCACGAGGGAGGCCGGGAGGAAGCCGCGCAGGCCGATGTCGAGGATGAGGCCGCCCTTGACCACCTCGATGACGGTGCCCTCGACGACGCCGTCCTCCTCCTTGATCTTCTCGATGTCGCCCCAGGCGCGCTCGTACTGGGCGCGCTTCTTCGAGAGGATCAGGCGACCCTCCTTGTCCTCCTTGGTGAGGACCAGGGCCTCGACGGTGTCGCCCACGGCCACGACCTCGTCCGGGTCCACGTCGTGCTTGATGGACAGCTCGCGGGACGGGATGACGCCCTCGGTCTTGTAGCCGATGTCGAGCAGGACCTCGTCGCGGTCCACCTTGACGACGGTGCCCTCGACGAGGTCGCCATCGTTGAAGTACTTGATGGTCGCGTCGATGGCGGCGAGCAGGTCCTCGGCAGAGCCGATGTCGTTGATGGCGACCTGCGGGGCGTTGGAAGTGGTGGTCATGTAGGAGGGACTCCGTTGGGATCGGGGGTCACGTCGGGATCAATGCCGCCGGTGGGCGGCATCCGGGCACCAGAGGGGCCCCACCCGGCGTGGGTCGTGATGGACATGTATCAAATGCGCACGAATGTGCTCGTCCAGCGTATCAGAAGCCGACGAGGGTGTGCAGGGGTCGGCTGGGTCGCACAAGCCCGTCGAACGCCTCAGCCGCGCCGGCCCGCAGCTCCGCCACGACACCGGCCTCCGCCAGCACCGCGGCGCCGGCCCCGCGGGAGTGCCCGCCGAGCCAGAGCGCGGAGAACCGGGCCGCGTCGAGCCGGAGTCCCGCGCCCAGGCCCACGGCGTCGGCCGCGGGGCCCAACCGCTCGGCGGCGCCGCGCCCCTGGCGGACGGTGAGCCGCCACGTCCCGTCGATCGCGCCGAGCGCGTCCTCGACGGCGACGACGACCTCCCCGTCGCCCGCCCAGCCACGGGCCGCCATGGCGGCGGGCAGGTTCAGGACCCGCAGGTACAGGTCGTCGGAGCCGCGGTGCCGACTCACCCGCCGCTCGTCGACGAAGAGCGCCTCGAGCCAACCGGGCTCGGGCGCGCGGCCCCACTCGATCCGCTCGACCAGGTCCAGTCGGGCCAGGTGGTGGACGAGCCCGCGCCGCGCGTCGGCGGTCGCCGCGAGGAACGCGGTGACGGTGATCGTGGGCGGCTCCTTCTCCCAGCCCTCGAACCGATACAGCGCGACGCCCTGGACCCGCCCGTCGTCGTCGCGGTGGACCGCCGCGTACAGCCCCGAGCCGCGCCCCTCGTTCCGACTCGCCTCGCGGTCCTCCCAGCGATGCACGCTGAACGAGGTCCGCTGGACCGAGCCCGGGGTGGCCGGCAGCACCCGCCCGTACAGCTCGTCCACGAGGCCGGGGATCTCGCGCGGCTCCTCGACCGTGACCCGCCCGCCGGCCGGGGCGCCCGTGAACGCGGGGGCGCCCGAGACGTCGATCCGCACGGCGTGCCACCGGGTGGCGGCCCCGAAGCCGAAGCGGCCGTAGATGGCGGCCTCGGTCGCGGTCAGGGCGGCCGCGCACAGGCCGGCGTCGCGGGCGTCCGCGAGGGACCTGAGCATCATGGCCCGCAGCACGCCGCGCCGGCGGGCGTCCGGCGAGACGGTCACGTCGGTGATCAGCCACGCGTCGACGGTGCGGCCGGGCCACGTGGTCAGCGGCTGCACGAAGTCCTCGAAGGTGGCGGCGGGGCGGCGGGCCGCCGGGTCGTCCCCCGGCGCGTAGACGCCGAGCCGGCGCCGTCCGTCGGCCGCGTGGGCCTCGAGCTGCTGGCGGAGCGCGGCGCCCGTGGGCACCGTCTCGTAGAAGCCCCGTTCGACCGCGGCCACGAAGTGCGATGCGGCAGGGTCCTCGGGCCCGAGGACCCCGAGGTCGCGCAGCGCGAGGCCGTGCTCGCCGAGCCGGGCCTCGGCGGCGTCGGCCAGCCGCCGCAGCGACGGACCCTCCGGTGTGTCAGTGTGCGGCGTCATGCCAGCTCCTTCCCCGGCCGACGTGCACGTCGAGCGGCACGGAGAGCTCGGCCGCCCGGCCCATCCGCTCCTTCAGGAGCGCCGTGGCCTGCTCGAGCTCGGCGGCCGGGACCTCGAGGATGAGCTCGTCATGGACCTGCAGCAGCAGCCGCGAGGCCAGCCCGTGCTCCTCGAGGCCGGCCTGCACGTCGAGCATCGCGCGCTTGATGATGTCCGCGGCCGAGCCCTGGATGGGGGCGTTGAGCGCGGCGCGCTCGGCCATGTCCCGCAGCTGACGGTTGTCCGAGCTGAGGTCCGGCAGGTAGCGGCGGCGCCCCTCGATCGTCGAGGTGTACCCGTCCTGCCGGGCCTGCGCGACGACGTCGCGCAGGTAGTCGCGCACGCCGCCGAAGCGGTCGAAGTAGCCCTTCATGAGGCCGCGCGCCTCATCCACCGAGATCTTCAGCTGCTTGGACAGCCCGAAGGAGGACAGCCCGTAGGCCAGGCCGTAGCTCATCGCCTTCACCTTGGCACGCTGCTCGGCGGTGACGTCGTCCGGGTCCACGCCGAACACCTGCGAGCCGACGAACGAGTGCAGGTCCTCGCCCTCGCGGAAGGCCTGGATCAGCCCCTCGTCCTCGGACAGGTGCGCCATGATGCGCATCTCGATCTGGGAGTAGTCCGCGGAGAGCAGCACGGCCTGCTCGCCGGCCACCTCGTCCGCCACGAACACCTCACGGATGCGGCGGCCCGCCTCGGTGCGCACCGGGATGTTCTGGAGGTTCGGGTGCAGCGAGGACAGCCGGCCCGTGGCGGCGGCGGTCTGCGAGTAGGTGGTGTGGATGCGGCCGTCCGGGGCGACGGTCTCGAGCAGCCCCTCCACGGTCTGCCGCAGCTTCGTGGCGTCGCGGTGGGCCATCAGGTTCTCGAGGAACGGGTGCCGGATCTGCTCGAGCAGGTCCTGCAGCGAGTCCACGTCCGTGGAGTAGCCGGTCTTCGTCTTGCGCGTGCGCGGCATGTTGAGCCGCTCGAACAGCACCTCCTGCAGCTGCTTGGGAGAGCCGAGGTTGACCTGCATCCCGCCGGTCTCCTCCGCGACGGACGCCCACGCGGACTCCTTGGCGGCGTCGGCGGCGACGGTGAAGTCCTCGCGCAGTCCGGTCAGGGCGTCGACGTCGACGGCGATGCCGGTCAGCTCCATGCGGGCGAGCAGCCGCGAGAGCGGGATCTCGAGCTCCTGCAGCAGCCGCTGGGCCCCGCGGTCGAGCACCTGGGGCGTGAACTGGGTCGAGAGACGGCGCACCACCCAGGCGGCCCGCACGGCGTCCGCGGCGCGGTCCGCGCGTTCGGCGGCGGCCTGACCCCCGTCGAGGTCGAACGTCCCCTGCGCCCGCTGCTGAGCGGGCTCGCGCGGGGCGGTGAGGGGGGTGTGCAGATGCGCCTCCGCCAGCGCCTCGAGCGAGGTGTCCCGCCGGTCCGGCTGGATCAGGTAGGCCGAAAGCAGCACGTCGTCCACCACGCCGTCCAGGGCCGCGTCCCGGCCGAGCCCGTCCCCCTCGGTGGGCGCGGCCAGCGCCTTGAGCGTGCGCTTGAGGTCGTGCACGGCCTTGGCGAGTCCGCCCTCGCCGAGGGCCTCGCGCACGGCGCCGACCAGCGCCGGGTCCGGGGCGTCGCCGTCGAGGGTGACGTGCAGGCCCGCGTGCTCGCCCACCAGCGCGACGCCGACGGGCGTGCCGAACGTGCCGGGCACGGGCACCTTGCGGCGGGGCAGCAGGGCCGGGCCCTCGACGTCCACGTGGACGCCGAGCAGGTTGCCGGCCTCGGCGGCGAGGAAGGATCGCACGTCCTCGGCCGTCGTCGCCTCGGTGAACTCCGGGGCGGCCTCGACCTCGGGGGGCGGCGCGTCCTCGCCCACCCGCTCGCCGAACACCTCGAACACGCGCTCCCGGATGCGGTTGAACTGCAGCGCGTCGAACAGCTCCTCCACGGGCTCGCGCTCGGGCATCTCGAGCCGCATCGCCTCGAGCCCGATCGGCAGGTCGAGGTCGCGCACGAGGGCGTTGAGGCGGCGGTTGCGGCGCACGTCCTCGAGATGCTCGCGCAGCGCCTCCCCCTTCTTGCCCGTGATCTCGTGCGCGTGTGCGAGCACGCCGTCGAGGTCCCCGTACTGCTTCAGCCATTTCGCGGCGAACCCGGGACCGACGCCGGGGACGCCGGGCAGGTTGTCCGCGGCCTCGCCGACGAGGGCCGCGAGCTCGGGGTACTGGGCGGGGGCGACCCCGTACTTGGCCATGACGGCGTCCGCGTCCATCGGCGGGATGTCGGAGACGCCCTTCTTGGGGTAGAGCACGGTGGTGCGCTCGGAGATGAGCTGGAACGCGTCCCTGTCACCGGAGACGACGACGGCCTCCCACCCCGCCTCCTCGGCGCGCGCGGACAGCGTGGCCACGATGTCGTCGGCCTCGTAGCCCTCCAGCGTGAGCGTGGGGATGCCCAGGGCCTCCATGACCTTCACGGTCAGCTCGATCTGGCCCGCGAACTCCGCGGGCGTCTCGGAGCGGCCCGCCTTGTACTCACCGTACTCCTCGGAGCGGAACGTGGGCCCGGAGAGGTCGAACGCCACGGCCACGTGCGTGGGCCGCTGCTGCCGGATCATGGTCAGGAGCATGGCGGTGAAGCCGTACACGGCGTTCGTGTGCTGGCCCGTGTCCGTGGCGAAGTTCTCGGCGGGCAGCGCGTAGAACGCGCGGAACGCCATCGAGTGCCCGTCCAGGACCAGCAGCCGCTGTGGGGCCTCTGGGGTCGGATCTGCCGCCATGGGTGCTCACGTCTCCTCTCGGCGCGCGGCGCGGGGCGCACCGGTCGCGTGTGCCAGCCTAGTGCTCATGAGTGAGCACACCGCGACCACCCCCGCCGCCTCCGACCGCGTGTACCGCCCCGGCGTCACCCCCGAGCTGAGCCCCGCCGAGCTGGCGGCGGCCTGCGCCGAGGCCGGTCTGACGCCCGAGCTCGTCGCCGCGCTCGGCGGCGCGGCGATCAGCCCCCTGGCCCAGAAGATGGGCCTGCGCTTCCTCGAGCTCACGGCCGAGCGCGCCGTCGCCACCCTGCCCGTGGCAGGCAACGAGCAGCCCGTCGGGCTGCTGCACGGCGGCGCCCACCTCGTCCTCGCCGAGTCCCTGGGCTCGATGGCCGCGAAGATCCACGCCGGGCCGGACCGCAACGTCGTCGGGGTCGAGATCAGCGCCACGCACCACCGGGCCGTCCGCTCGGGCCTCGTGACCGGCACCGCGACCGCCGTCCACCTGGGCGGCACCCTCGTCACCCATGAGGTGGTGATGACGGACGAGCAGGGCCGGCGGCTCTCGACCGTGCGCATGACGAACATGCTCCTCGACGCGCGCTGAGGCACGCCGCCCGGGCGGGCCGGCCCGTGCCTCAGTCCATGTCCGGAAGGCGCGGGGCCGCTCGGCCACCCTCGCGGCCGGGGGTATCCTCGGCGAGCTCGTCGTAGTGCCCCGGATTCATGGGCACCCCAGTGAGGTAGGCCGAGCGGCCCAGGGCCATGGTGGCCACCGAGGCCGAGCCCAGCTGCAGCACCACGATCAGGGCCACCTTCACGAACGCGGCCACCCCCGGGGCCAGTAGCAGGGCGCCCACCACGATCAGGATCATCCCGACGCCGCCGGCGGTGCCCACGGCGGAGACGCGGGTGTAGGGGTCGGGGAACCGGATCAGACCGAGTCCCGCGGTGACGAACGCAAGGGCTCCGATCACCACGAGCACGGAGCCGGCGGCGGTCAGGACGACGTCCACGGGTGCGACCTCCTCAACGCTTGCCGCGCGTGAGCGCGCGGGCCAGGGACATGCCGGACAGGAAGGCCACGACCGCGGCGATCAGGACCAAGTCGAACGTCCACGGGTTGTCCGCCCGGACGCCGAACAGCACGAGCATCCCGAGCACGCTGAACGTGAGCAGGTCGCCCGAGACCGCGCGGTCCGCGTCGAGCGGGCCCACCACGATCCTGTACGCGGACACGAGCGCCGACACGGTCAGCAGCGCGATGGCCAGGTCGATCCCCACCAGGGACCAGTCGTAGGCGAAGGGCATCATGCCACCCCCGTCTTCCGCATCGCGTGGAGCATGCGCGCCTCCATGTCGTGGATCTCCGCGCGCAGGGCGTCGGCGTCGTCAGCGTACAGGCCGTGCACGTAGAGCAGGCGCCGCGCGTCCGGGTCACCGTCCTCGTCACCGACGGCGCCGGCACGCCGGGTGCCCAGCGTCAACGTGCCGGGCGTCAGGGTGATCAGCGCCGAGAGCAGGGTGACCTCGGCGTCCGTGCGGCAGTTGCTGCGCACGCGGGCGATGCCCGAGCGCGCCTGGACGCCGGGGGTGACGAGGTCCTTGATGACCGCCTTCGAAGAGGTCACCAGGGCCCACGCGTACCAGCACCAGAACACAAGCCACCGCCAAGGCCAGGACACGGCGGAGGCCGTGCCGGGCGCCAGGTCGACGGTCCCGTCGGCGGGGGCGACGGTGTGCATGGGGGCGTCTCCTTCCGGAGGCTGCGGGAGTGCGGTGCTCATGGGTTGAGCACCGCCTCGATGTACCTGCTGGGGTCCATCAGGCCCTGAGCCGCGAGGTCGGTGACGGTCCACAGGGCCTGACCGCCGAGCCCGAGGGCGAGGGTGGCCATAGCTAGGACGACGGCGGGGGCGGCCAGCCGGCCTGGGATGCGGGAGCGCGTGACGTCCTCGTCCGGATCCACGGTCACCGGCAGCACGCCCGTGGGCGGATCGAGGGTTTCCTGCGAGGCCCACGACTCGGTGCGCTCGTGGTCGGTGCTCGAGCCGCGGCCGGAGGGCGACGGCACGGAGCCCGCCCGGCCCACGATGGGCATGGCCGCGGTGGCCAGGCGCTCGCGGTGCCCGTGTGGGGCCGTCGGAGCGCCCCAGAACCAGGCGTCCCACACCCGCAGCAGAGCCCACAGGCTCACCAGGGAGGCGCCCAGCACCAGCGCAGCGGTGACACCGCGGCCGGCGTCCAGGCCGGCGCTGACGAGCATGAGCTTGCCCACGAACCCGGAGAAGGGCGGGATGCCGACCAGGGAGAGCAGGCCCACGAAGAAGGCGACGGCGATCAGCGGCTCGCGCCGGGCCAGGCCCTGCAGGTCCGCGAGACGGCCGGTGCCGTAGCGCACCTCGATCGCGCCGGCCGCCATCAGGAGGCAGCCCATCGCCACCATGTGGTGCACGAGGTAGAACAGGCCCGCCGCGAGACCCAGGCGCGTGGAGAGCCCGAGTCCGACGAGGATGCCGCCGATGCCGCTCACCATCTGCCACGACAACACGGCGCGCACACCGTGCTCACCGACCGAGGCGAGCGCACCCACCACGAGGGTGGCGAGGGACAGGACCAGGATGAGCGGCAGCAGACGCGCATCGCCGTCGTACATGACGGAGTAGATCCGGTAGAGCCCGTACACGGCGACCTTGGTGTGCAGGGCGGCGAAGAGGGCCGTCACCGCCGGGGAGGTCGAGGAGTACGCCCAGGCCAGCCAGCCGTGCAGCGGGGCCACCGAGGCCTTGATGGACAGTGCGAACAGCACCATGCCCGCGGCGATCGCGATGCGTGGGTCCGCCGCGGCGGACCCGGCGAGCATCGCGAGGTTCACCGAGCCGGTCAGCCCGTAGACGAAGCCGACGCCGACCAGGAGGATCGTGGAGGTTAGCAGGTTGAGGGTGACGTACAGCCGCGCCCCGTCCACTCGGCGCAGGGGCTCACGGCGGTTGGCGGAGAGGACGTAGAGGCCGTAGCTGGGCACCAACATGACCTCGATGAACACGAACAGGTTGAACAGGTCCGCCGTCAGCAGGGCGCCGTTGACTCCGCCGATGAGGATCAGGAGCAGCGGGGCGAAGAACTGGGAGTTAGCGACGCGGGAGCCGTAGGCGAACGCCGCGCCCACGATCGTGAGGGCGCTCGTGAGCACGAGCATCAGGGCGGACAGCATGTCCGCTGCGAAGCCGATCCCGATGCCCCCGGGCCAGCCGCCCAGCGAGGTGGCGAGCACGGACCCGTCGAGGGCGTGGACGCCCAGGGCCAGCCCGCCGGTGGTGACGAGTCCGAGCACCGCGAACAGGACTGCCCGGTGGAGGCGGGGACGCTCCCCCGCCAGCACGAGCAGACCGGCGGACAGCAGCGGGACGGCGGCGAAGAGGGGCAGCAGCTGGCCCAGCGGGACGGCGCTCATCGACGCACCTCCGGGCCCTGGCCGGCGTAGTGCTGCGCGATCCGGCCGGCCGCGGCGTGCCGCTCCTCGCGCGGGAAGCGTGCGTCGGCGGCGGCCTGCTCCAGGGAGTCGCGGGTCTCCCCCGGCGAGGCCACCGCGTCGTCCGCGCGCCCGGTGACGGCCAGCGCGAGCAGCAGCACGGTGATCGCGAAGGCGATCACGATAGCGGTCAGGACGAAGGCCTGCGGCAGGGCATCGGCCTGCACCTCGACGTCTGAGGTCCCCGCGAAGGGCAGCCCGCGGCGGTCGGTGCCGCCCGCGGCGATGATGGCCAGGTTGGCGGCGTGGCCCAGCAGGACCATGCCGAGGATCACGCGCAGCAGCTCGCGCTTGGAGAACAGGTAGAACGCGCCGAAGGTCAGAAGTCCCACGGTAAGGGCGACGGTCATCGGGTGACCTCCTCTCGTGCAGTCGTGGTGGTCGGGGCCGAGGGATCGGAGGACGGGGCCGCCGGCGCGACGCCGGGGTCACGGCTCGAGGCGCGGAGCGGGTCCTCACCCGGCCGCTCGGGGCCGAGCAGGGAGAACGCGGCCACGATCAGGCCGATCACGGCCAGGTACACGCCCATGTCGAACGCGAGCGTGGTGGAGAGCCCGTAGTCCAGGACCTTCACTCCCGCGGCTCCGAGGAAGCCCTTGCCGGTGAGGTAACCGACGATCCCCGTCGCGGTGCCGACGGCGATGCCCGAGCCGATGAAGGCCAGGTACGGCCACCGCAACTCCGGGGCCGTGTCCGAGTCGGCGGCCAGGTAGAGCAGGGCGTAGCCGGCACCGGCGACCAGTGCGGCGATGAAGCCGCCGCCGGGCTCGTAGTGCCCGCGCAGCAGCAGGAACGCGGACAGCAGGATGATCAGCACGCCGAAGACACGGCCGAACACCCGGATGTGGACGAGGTTCTCGCGCACGTGGGCGAGTGGGGAGCGCATGTCCACGGCGGAGGGCTGTGGAGGCGTCGGCCGACGGTTGAGCAACAGGGCCGCGATGGTCAGCGCCGTCGCCCCGAGCACGGTCATCTCGCCCCACGTGTCCACGGCGCGGAAGTCCACGAGGATCACGTTCACCACGTTGGTCCCCCCAGCCTGGGCATAGCTCTGGGTCAGGTAGAAGTGGGCGATCTCCGACATGCTGGAGCGGCCGGTGAACGCGAGCACGCCCAGGGTCGCGGCGACGCCGGCGACGGAGGCGGCGAGGACCGCCTGCATCCTGCGCGGGGTCGGCTCGTCGCTGAAGCGGGCGGGCAGGCGGCGCAGCAGCAGCACCATGACGCACACCGTGAGCACCTCGACCATCAGCTGGGTCAGGGCCACGTCCACGGCGCCGAGGGTGAGGAACCACAGGGTCATGCCGAACCCTACGACGCCGACCACCACCATGGCGGCGATGCGCGTCTTGGCGCGGATGGTGGCGATCACGCCGGCACCCACCAGGACGACCAGCACCCAGTCGTGCCAGCGCGAGGGCTGGCCGACGACGGCGGGCAAATCCTCGATCGTGGCGACACCGGCCACGGCGAGGAGCCCCAGGACCAGGGCGGGGATGAGGAGGTGGGGGCGGGGAGCCAGGGTGCCGGAGGCGCGCGAGACGACCGCGCCGACGCCGATCAGCCGGTGCCGAACCTCGTCCACCGCATCCAGGGCGGAGAACGGCAGGGCGGCGTGGGAGGCCACGCGCTCCACCGGGCGGCGCAAGGCCACCAGCAGCAGACCGAGCACGATGATGGCGGCGGAGACGAGCAGGGCCGTGTTCACGCCGTGCCACAGCGCCAGGTGCGCGTGCACCTCCGCGCCGGAGGCGGCCTCGGCCGCGTAGGAGACGGGGGTGTCCAGCACACCGGGCAGCAGGCCCAGGGCCACGCCCGCGGCCGCGGCCAGCACGGGCACGCCCCAGAAGGTGGCAGGAGCCTCGTGGACCTCGTCCTCCCGGCCGGTCGGCCACGAATGGGCGGCCCCGTCCGGGCTTGGACCCCAGAGGCCCAGGGCGCCGAGCACGAGACGGCCGGAGTAGGCCACGGTGAACACGGAGGTCAGGGCGATGCCGGCGGTGACGAGGACGGGGAGCCATGCGGGACCGGGGGTCCCGAGAGCGGCCTCGACCAGGCCCTCCTTGGAGATGAAGCCGAACAGCGGCGGGATGCCCGCCATCGACAGGGCGGCGACGGCGATCGCCGTGCCGGTGACCGGCATGCGCACGTGGCGGGCCGCGAGCTCTCGCAGGTCGCGGGTGCCGGCCTCGTGGTCGACCACGCCGATCAGCATGAACAGCGCCGACTTGAACAGCGCGTGCGCCACGGTGTGCACGATCGCCGCGGTAAGCGCGACGGGGGTGCCGATGCCGATGGCGGTCACCAGCAGGCCCAACTGGCTCATCGTGGAGTAGGCCAGCAGACCCTTGAGGTCGTGGCGACGGATCGCGGAGACGGCGCCCAGCAGGGCCGTGATGAGGCCCGAGCCGATCAACAGCGCGGACCACACCGGGTTCCCGGCCAGGACCGGGCTGAACACCAGCAGCAGGAAGATGCCGGCCTTGACCATCGCCGCGGCGTGCAGGTAGGCGGAGACCGGGGAGATGGCCACCATGGAGTCCGGCAGCCACGCCTGGAACGGGAACTGGGCGGACTTGGTGAACGCGGCCACCGCCAGCAGGACGGCGACCGTGGTGGTGAAGCCCGCCTCGGACCACACGTCCGAGGCCAACACCCCGGACAGCGAGGCAGTGCCGGTCCGCACGGCCATGAGGGCGACGGCGGCCAGCAGCGCGAGGCCGCCGCCCACGGTCACGAGCAGGGTCCGGATCGCGGGGTCGCGGGCATGGTCCCCCGAGCGCCCGATGAGGAAGAAGGAGGTGAAGGAGGTGAACTCCCACGCGACGAAGAGGACCACGATGTTGTCGGCGAGCACCAGCAGCAGCATCGACGCCGCGAACGCGGTCATCAGCAGGTAGAAGGAGCCGGGTCGGCTCTCCGTGCGGTCCCGACTGAGGTACCGGCTGGAGTAGGCGAGGATCGCGGCGCCGATGACGAGGACGATCATGGCGAACACCAGGGCCAGGCCGTTCAGCCGGAGGTCGAGGTCCACCCCGACCGCGGGGATCCACGGATGGTGCTCCGTCCGGACGTCGCCCGTCCACGCCGCGATCAGCACGCCGGCCGCGGCCAGCAGGGGTGCGGCCAGGACCCAGCCCGCGTCCCTGCCCAGCGCCCGGGAGGCCGGGACGGCCGCCACCACCGAGAGGAGGGTCAGCAGGAGGCTGGTCAGGAGCACAGGACACCACTCATCTCGGGTCGATCGGTCACGGACACGGCGCCCACGGCGGGTGGCCGCGCGCCGACGGTGCCCGAAGTGGGACTCGAACCCACACGCCTCTCGGCACCGCATTTTGAGTGCGGCGTGTCTACCGATTCCACCATTCGGGCAGTGCCGCCCGGAGGCGGGACTCGATCACCCTATCAGCGCCCCGACCCGGCGTCCCCGGCCTTCCGGCGGGGGGTCACCGCCGCCGCGCCCGCGCCGCACTCATCGCGCACGGTAGCCTGGTGGACCACCAGCGGCGCCGCACCGACGCCGTCCCGGCCCGCGCGAAGGAGCTGCCGTGTCCACGCTGACGCCTCCCGAGGAGACCGGCCTGCGGGCCGTCGTCGCCGAGGACGAGACCCTCATCCGCCTCGACCTGGTGGAGGTGCTCACCGGGGCGGGCTACCGGGTGGTCGCCGAGGCCGGCGACGGCCGCGCCGCCGTCGAGGCCGTGCGCGAGCACCGCCCGGACATCGTGGTGATGGACGTGAAGATGCCCGTGATGGACGGCATCGCGGCTGCGGGCGAGATCGCCGGGGAACGGCTCGCCCCCGTGGTCATGCTGACCGCCTTCAGCCAGCGCGAGCTGGTGGAGCGCGCCCGGACCGCCGGGGCCATGGCCTACGTGGTCAAGCCCTTCACCGAGGCCGACCTGGTCCCCGCCATCGAACTGGCCGTGGCCCGCTTCGACGAGCTGCGCAGCCTCGAGGCCGAGGTGCGGGACCTGGGCGACCGCCTGGAGACCCGCAAGATCGTGGACCGGGCCAAGGCGCTGCTCCAGGAGCGGATGCGCCTGACCGAGGCCGAGTCCTTCCGCTGGATCCAGAAGACCTCCATGGACCGGCGCCTGACCATGCGGGAGGTCGCGCAGGCCGTCATCGACCAGGTCGGCTGAGCGGCGCCCGCGCGCTCGTCAGAGCGGGGAGCGGGCCGGCCAGAAGCCGACCGGCTCGCGCGTCTGCGGCGAGGCGGCGGACGAGCCGCCCGCGGCGTCGTCGCCCACGCGGTGCACACGCAGCGTGTTCGTGGAGCCCACGGCCCCGGGAGGGGACCCGGCGGCGATCACCACGAGGTCGCCGTGCTCGGCGATGCCCTCCGACGTGAGCGACTGCTCGACCTGGAGGGTCATCTTGTCCGTGGAGTCCTGGAACGGGACCATCTTCGGGTAGACGCCCCACGTCAGGCACAGGATGTTGTGCGTGTGCTCGTGGTGGGTGAACGCGTAGATCGGCTGACGCGGCCGCAGGCGGCTGAGCCGACGGGCCGAGTCGCCGGACTCGGTGAACGTGGCGAGGAACGGGATCTCGAGCTGGTTCGCGACCTCGACGGCGGCCCGGGTGATCGCGCCGCCGCGCGTGCGGGGACGCGAGCCGAGCGGGTGGATGAGTTCGAGGCCGTGGGTCTCGGTGGACTCGATGATCCGGGCCATCGTCTGGACCGTCTCGACCGGATACGCGCCCACTGAGGTCTCGCCCGAGAGCATGACGGCGTCCGCGCCGTCGAGCACGGCGTTGGCGCAGTCCGAGGCCTCGGCGCGCGTCGGGCGCGGGCTGTCGATCATCGACTCGAGCACCTGGGTGGCCACGATGACCGGCTTCGCCCACCGGCGGGCGAGGTCCACCGCACGCTTCTGCACCACGGGCACGTCCTCGAGCGGCAGCTCCACACCGAGGTCGCCGCGGGCCACCATGATGGCGTCGAACGCGTCCACGATGGCCTCGAGGTTCTCCACCGCCTGGGGCTTCTCGATCTTGGCGATGACCGGGACCCGGCGCTCCTCCTCGTCCATGATCTCGTGCACCCGGTCCACGTCCGCGGCGTCCCGCACGAAGGACAGCGCCACCATGTCCACGCCGGTGCGCAGCGCCCAGCGCAGGTCCCGCTCGTCCTTCTCGGACAGGGCGGGCACGTTCACCGCCACGCCGGGCAGGTTGATCCCCTTGTTGTCCGAGACCATGCCCGGCACCTCGACCTCGGCCAGCACGTCCGTGTCCGTGACCTCGACGGCGCGCAGGCGCACCTTGCCGTCGTCCACCAGGAGCACGTCACCGGGGGCGACGTCCCCGGGCAGCCCCTTGTGGGTGGTGCCGACCAGCTCGCGGGTCCCGGGCACGTCCCGGGTGGTGATGGTGATCCGATCGCCCCTCTCGAGCAGATGCGGGCCGTCGGTGAAGCGGCCGAGGCGGATCTTGGGGCCCTGGAGGTCCGCGAAGATCGCGACCGGGCGCCGCTCCTCCACGCTGAGCCGGCGCACCCGCTCGAAGGAGGCCGCGTGCACCTCGTGGTCCCCGTGGCTCATGTTGAGGCGGACCACGTCCGCCCCCGCCCGGATGATCGAGCGGGTGGTCTCGTCGGAGTCGGTGGCGGGCCCGAAGGTGGCGATGATCTTGGCGTGTCGCATGCGACCCACGATAGGGGGCGGGCCCGCCCTCGGTGGAGGGCGGGCCCGCGTGGCGTCGGAAGATGAGACGGAGGACTCAGCCGAGGACGAGGCCGCGGTCGTCCGGGTCCACGGGGTGCGGCAGTCGGGACCAGCGCTCGAGCGACTCGTCGACCTCCTGCGCGCACGCACGCCCCTCGGCGATGGCCCAGACCACCAGGGAGGCGCCGCGCCCGGCGTCGCCGCACGCGAACACGCCCGGCTCGTCGGTCTCGTACCCGTCCTTCCGGGCCACGAGCCCGCGTGTCACGTGCACGCCGAGCTGCTGCGTGAGCAGCCCCTCCTCGATGCCGGTGAAGCCCAGCGCCAGCAGCACCAGGTCCGCCTGGACCTCGCGCTCGGTGCCCGCCTTGGGCCCGCGCGTGCCGTCCTCGCGGTACTCGGTCTCCGCCACGCGCAGGGCGCGCACGCGGCCGTGCTCGTCGCCGAGGAACTCGACCGTGGAGGCAAGGTGCGCGCGGGCGCCGCCCTCGGCGTCGGCCGTGGTCTGCTGGTGGACCTTGGGGATCGTGGGCCACGGCTGGTGGACGGGGCGCTCGACCGGCAGCTGCTGGCCGATCGCCAGCGTCGTCACGGACGCCGCCCCCTGGCGGTGCGCGGTGCCGATGCAGTCCGCGCCAGTGTCGCCGCCGCCGAGGATCACCACGTGGCGCCCCTCGGCGGAGATCTGGTCCGGGACCTCGTCGCCGGCGACCGCGCGGTTGGACTGCACGAGGTAGTCCATGGCGAGGTGGATCCCGTCGAGGCCGCGGCCGGGGACGGGCAGCTCGCGGGCCACGGGGGCGCCGGTCGCCACGATCACGGCGTCGAAGCGGGCCTTGAGCTGGTCCCAGGGCAGGTCGACGCCGATCTCCACGCCGGTGCGGAACCGGGTGCCCTCGGCCTCCATCTGCGCCAGGCGCCGGTCCAGGACGTCCTTCTCCAGCTTGAAGTCCGGGATGCCCAGCCGCAGCAGGCCGCCGAGGCGCTCGTCGCGCTCGTAGACCACCACGGTGAAGCCGGCGCGGGTGAGCTGCTGCGCCGCGGCCAGTCCCGCCGGGCCCGAGCCGACGACGGCCACGGTGTGGCCGTTCAGGCGGGCCGGCACGACCGGCTCGAGCCAGTCGTTGTCGAAGATCTGCTCCGCGATCGCCACCTCGGTCTGCTTGATGGTGACCGCGGGCTGGTTGATGCCCAGGGTGCAGGAGTCCTCGCACGGGGCGGGGCAGATCCGCCCGGTGACCTCGGGGAAGTTGTTGGTCGAGTGCAGTCGCGCGGCGGCCTCGTCCCAGCGTCCCCGCCGGACCAGGTCGTTCCACTCCGGGATGAGGTTGCCCAGCGGGCACCCGGAGTGGCAGAACGGGATGCCGCAGTCCATGCACCGGCCGGCCTGGGTGCGCACGATCGCCTCGTCCTGGCGGACGTACACGTCCTTGAAGTCCATGATGCGCACCGGCACCGGACGCGTGGGGCGCTCGACGCGCTCCCGGTTCTTCAGGAATCCGCGCGGATCAGCCACGGGTCACCTCCAGCAGTCGGTCCCAGACGGCCTCCCCGTCCGGGTCGAGTCCCTCGGCCGTCGCGGCCTGACGGGTGCGCAGCACGAGGTCGTACTGCCGGGGCAGGACGGTCGTGAAGCGGTCCCACGCGGCGTCGGCGGCGTCCCCGCCGGCCCGCAGGTCGGCGAGCAGCGCGGCGGCGACGGCGGAGCCCGTCTCCGCGCGGTGCAGCTCCAGCAGCTCGGCGATCCGCAGCCGGTCCTGCGCGGACGGCGCCTCGAGGATCAGGGCGTCCTCGCGGACGGCGAGTGGGTTCAGGTCCTCCCGGTCCAGGTCCAGCACCCAGGCCCGCCCGCCGGACATGCCGGCGGCGAGGTTGCGGCCGGTCTCGCCGAGGATCAGCGCCTCACCGCCGGTCATGTACTCCAGGCCGTGGTCGCCGATGCCCTCGGCCACCGCGGTGGCGCCGGAGTTGCGCACGAGGAACCGCTCCCCCACGCGGCCGCGCAGGAACAGCTGGCCCGAGGTGGCGCCGTAGCCGATCACGTTGCCGGCCACGGTGTTCTCCTCGGCCACGAACGGGGCCTCGGCGTCGGGGCGGACGATCACGCGTCCCCCCGACAGGCCCTTGCCGACGTAGTCGTTGGCGTCGCCCGAGAGCCGCAGGGTGACGCCGGCGGGCAGGAAGGCGCCGAGGGACTGGCCGGCCTCGCCCGTCAGGCGCACGGTGATCGTGTCGTCGTCCAGCTCGTCGGCGAGCCGCGTGCTCGTGACGTGGTAGCCCAGCAGCGTGCCCACGGACCGGTCCGTGTTTACGACGGCCTCGTCCATCACGACGGGCGTGCCCGTCGTGAGCGTGTCCCCCAGCCGGGCGATGAACCGGTGGTCGATATGGGAGGCGAGGTCGTGGTCCTGCTCGGTGGTGCGGCGCATGGGCGCGTCCTCGTGGCCCGGACGCCGGCCGACGGAGGGGTCCGCGAGGATGCCCGAGAGGTCCAGGCCCTCGGACTTCCAGTGGTGCAGGGCCGCGTCCACGTCGAGCAGCTCGCGGTGGCCGATCGCCTCGTCGAGCGTGCGGAAGCCCAGCTGCGAGAGCAGCTCGCGGACCTCCTGCGCGATGAACTCGAAGAAGTTGACGACGAACTCGGGCTTGCCCGTGAAGCGCGCGCGCAGCTCGGGGTTCTGGGTGGCCACGCCCACGGGGCACGTGTCCAGGTGGCACACGCGCATCATGATGCAGCCGGAGACCACGAGCGGGGCGGTCGCGAAGCCGAACTCCTCGGCCCCGAGCAGTGCGGCGATCACGACGTCCCGGCCGGTCTTGAGCTGCCCGTCCACCTGGACGGTGACGCGCTCGCGCAGGCCGTTGAGCATGAGCGTCTGCTGCGCCTCGGCCAGGCCGATCTCCCACGGGGTGCCCGCGTGCTTGAGGGAGTTCAGCGGGGAGGCGCCCGTTCCGCCGTCGTGGCCGGAGATGAGCACGACGTCGGCGCGCGCCTTGGCGACGCCCGCGGCCACCGTGCCCACGCCGGACTCGGAGACGAGCTTGACGTGGACCCGCGCGGTCGGGTTGGCCCGCTTGAGGTCGTGGATCAGCTGCGCCAGGTCCTCGATCGAGTAGATGTCGTGGTGCGGCGGCGGCGACACCAGGGAGACGCCCGGGGTCGAGTGCCGCGTGCGGGCGACCCACGGGTACACCTTGGTCCCCATCAGCTGGCCGCCCTCGCCGGGTTTGGCGCCCTGGGCCATCTTGATCTGCAGGTCGGTCGCGGTGGCCAGGTACAGGCTGGTGACGCCGAACCGGCCCGAGGCGATCTGCTTGATCTTCGAGCGGCGCTCCGGGTCCAGCAGGCGCTCGGGGTCCTCGCCGCCCTCGCCCGAGTTCGAGCGGGCGCCGAGGCGGTTCATGGCCACCGCGAGCGTCTCGTGGGCCTCCTGCGAGATGGAGCCGTAGGACATCGCGCCGGTGGAGAAGCGGCGCACGATCGACTCGACGGGCTCCACCTCGGAGACGGGCACCGGCGGCCGCTTGCCCGTGCGCAGGCGCATGAGCCCGCGCAGGGTCATGAGCTCCTCCGCCTGGTCGTCCACGCGACGCGTGTAGTCCTTGAAGACGTCGTAGCGCCGCTCCCGCGTGGAGTGCTGGAGGCGGAACACGGTCTCGGGGTTGAACAGGTGCGGCGCGCCCTCGCGCCGCCACTGGTACTCGCCGCCCACCTCGAGCTCGCGGTACGGGTTGATGTCGTTGCCGTCCGGCGGATACGCGAACTCGTGGCGCGCCTGGATCTCGGCGGCGACGACGTCGATGCCCACGCCGTCGAGCGGGCTCGTGGTGCCCACGAAGTAGCGGTCCACGAAGCGCCGGGACAGGCCGAGCGCCTCGAACGTCTGGGCGCCGGTGTAGGAGGCGACCGTGGAGATGCCCATTTTGGACATGATCTTCTGGACGCCCTTGCCGAGCGCCTTGATCAGGTTCGCCACGGCCTGCTCGGCGGTGACGCCCGAGACCTCCCCCGTGCGCACGAGCTCCTCGGCGGACTCCATGGCCAGGTACGGGTTGACCGCGGAGGCCCCGTAGCCGAGCAGGACGGCCACATGGTGGACCTCGCGCACGTCGCCCGCCTCGACGATCAGCGAGCTCTTGGTGCGGTTGGCCGAGGCCAGCAGGTGGTGGTGCACGGCGGAGGTCAGCAGCAGGGACGGGATCGGCGCCCACTGGGCGGTGGCGCCGCGGTCGGACAGCACCACGTACTCCACGCCGCGGTTGACGGCGGCCGAGACCTGCTCGCAGATCGCCTTCAGCTGGGCGCGGAGCTCCTCGACGCCTCCGGCCACCCGGTACACGCCGTTCACCTTGAGGGTCAGGCGGGTGCCGTCGGCGTCGCGCAGGTGCTGGATGCGGGCCAGCTGGTCGTTGTCGATCACGGGGAACGGGACGTCGACCTGGCGGGTGCGCACCTGCTCGAGGGAGAGCACGTTGCCCTGCGGGCCGATCGCGGTGCGCATCGAGGTCACCTGCTCCTCGCGGATCGCGTCGAGCGGCGGGTTCGTCACCTGGGCGAAGGACTGCACGAAGTAGTCGAAGAGCAGCCGGGGCCGCTTGGCGAGGACGGCGATGGGCGTGTCCGTGCCCATCGCACCGAGCGGCTCGGCGCCCGTCTGGGCCATCGGCCCGACGAGGATGCGCAGCTCCTCCGAGGTGTACCCGAAGATGCGCTGACGCTGCAGGATCGACTCGGAGGTGTGGCGGACGTGCTCGCGCTCGGGGAGCGACTCCAGGTCCAGGAGGTTCTGGCGCACCCAGTCCTCCCACGGCTGGGCGGAGGCGACCTCGGCCTTGATCTCGTCGTCGCCGATGATCCGGCCCTGCTCGGTGTCCACGAGGAACATGCGCCCCGGGGCCACGCGCCCCTTGCGCACCACCGCCGAGGGCTCGATCGGCACGACGCCGACCTCGGAGGCCAGGACGACGAGGCCGTCGTCGGTGACCCACCAGCGGGCGGGGCGCAGGCCGTTGCGGTCCAGCACGGCGCCCACCTGGGTGCCGTCGGAGAAGGCGACGGCGGCCGGTCCGTCCCAGGGCTCCATGAGCATGGAGTGGTACTGGTAGAAGGCGCGGCGGGCCGGGTCCATGGTCGCGTGGTTCTCCCACGCCTCCGGGATAATCATCATGATCGCCTGGGTGAGCGGGCGCCCGGAGAGCATGAGCAGCTCCGCGACCTCGTCGAAGGAGGCCGAGTCCGAGCCGATGGGGCTGATCAGCGGGAACAGGTCCTCGGGGACCTCGCCGAGCATCGGGTGCTTGAGCTGGCCCTGACGGGCGCGCATCCAGTTGCGGTTGCCCTTGACCGTGTTGATCTCGCCGTTGTGCGCGATGGTGCGGAACGGCTGGGCCAGCGGCCACGAGGGGAACGTGTTGGTGGAGAACCGCGAGTGGACCACGCCCAGCCGGGTGGTGAACCGCTCGTCGGAGAGGTCCGGGTAGAACGGCTCCAGCTGGGCCGTCGTCAGCATGCCCTTGTAGACGATCGTCTGGGACGAGAGCGAGGGGAAGTAGACGCCGGCGCGGGACTGGGCGCGGCGGCGCACCCGCCACGCCCGCACGTCCAGCGACTGCCCCGGCTCGGTGCCGTCCTGACCGTCCGCCAGGGACAGGAACAGCTGCTCGAACGCGGGCATGGCCGCCCGGGAGCCGACGCCCAGGGCCGAGGGGTCGGTGGGCACCTCGCGCCACGCCAGGACCTGCAGCCCCTCCTCCTCGGCCAGCCGCTCGACGGCCTCCTTCGCCTCGGCGCGCTCGCCGTCGACGGGCGGCAGGAAGGCGGTGCCGGCGACGTACTCGCCCACGGGGGGCAGCTCGGCGTCGACGACGGCACGGAACAGCTCGTCGGGGATCTGGGTCAGCAGGCCGGCGCCGTCGCCGGTGCCCTCGTCGGCGCCCACCGCCCCGCGGTGCTCGAGCGCGCGCAGGGCGGTCAGCGCGTGCTGGACGATGTCGTGGCCCGGGGTGCCCCGCAGGGTGGCGATGACGGCGAGGCCGCAGTTCTCGGTCTCCCGGGACGGGTCGTAGAGGCCCTGGGCGGCGGGGACGTCCGCATAGCGGACGAAGGGATCCACCGGTCCCCCCGCGCGGGGGGCCGAGGCGGGCGAGGATGCCACGGGCATGGTGCCGTCCTTTCCGGAGAGCAGGGGCTCGGACGGGGACGGCGCTGGCCCCGACGCTCGGGGCCGACGGCCCCGAGGTGGAAGAGACGCTACCGGGCGCGACGTCCCACTGTGCGGAACCGGACGTTCTGTGACACGCCGAATGTCCACCATGTGGGACACCGGGGCCCCGGGCGCCCCTCGCGGGCGCGCCGGGGAGCGGGTCAGCGCCGGACGGCGTCGTCCTCCGCCGCGCCCACGGCGTGGGACCCGGAGCGGCCCGCGGCGACGGCGGCGCCGTCGTCGCCCTCGGGGGCGTGCCCGGCGCGCCACACGCTCTGGTGGGCGTGGGGGCCGGCGGCCGCGCCGCGATGGCGCAGCAGGATCCCGACGATGAACGCGAGGGCGATGACGAACACCAGCAGGGACGTCCACACGTTGAGCCGCTGGGTGACGCCGAAGAGCGTGACCATCTCGGCGTCGTCGATGCGCAGCATCTCGATCCACGTGCGGCCCGCAGTGTACCAGGCGACGTAGGACCACAGCATGAGGCCGTGGCGCAGGTGCAGCGCGCGGTCCACGAGGAGCAGCAGCGCGACCCCGGCCAGGTTCCACAGGCACTCGTAGAGGAACGTGGGGTGGAACAGCGTGTCCGGGGCGTAGCCGGCCGGGAAGTTCGGGCTGGCCGGGTCGACCTCGAGCCCCCAGGGCAGGGTCGTCGGGCCGCCGAAGAGCTCCTGGTTGAACCAGTTGCCCCACCGGCCGATGGCCTGGGCCAGCAGGATGCCCGGCGCGACGACGTCGCCGAAGGCCGTCAGCCGCAGCCCGTAGCGGCGGCACGCGATCCACGCGCCCACGGCGCCGAGGGCGATCGCGCCCCAGATGCCCAGTCCACCGTTCCACACGTACAGGATCTGGATCGGGTCGCCCGTGCCGTCGAAGCCGGGCCCGAAGTACCGGTCCGGTGAGGAGAACACGTGGTAGAGCCGACCGCCCACGAAGCCGAACGGGATGGCCCACAGGGCGATGTCGAGCACACGGTCCTCGGGGCCGCCGCGGGCGCGCCACCGACGCTCGGCGAGCCACAGCGCCAGGACGATGCCCAGGATGATGCACAGCGCGTACGCGTGGATCTTCACCGGGCCCAGCTGGAACCCGTCCCACCCGGGGGCGGGGAAGGCGGCGAGCGGGGCCAGGGCGGCGGTCACCCTCAGCCCTCCCGGACGGCGCCGGCGGCCAGCTCGCGGGCGAGGGCGCCGACGGCCTGCGGCCCGCCGTCCGTCAGCGCGCGCACCAGGGCCGTGCCGACGATCGCGCCGTCGGCGTAGGCGCCGATCTCGCGGACGTGCGCGGCCTGGGAGACGCCGAGGCCGACGCACACGTGCTCCGCCCCGGCATCCTGGGCCCGGCGGACCACGGTCTCGGCGACGGTGGACACCGCGTCGCGGGCGCCGGTGACACCCATGACCGACACGGCGTACACGAAGCCGCGGGAGGACTCGACGGTGAGGCGCACCCGCTCGTCCGTGGACGAGGGCGCGGTGAGGAACACGCGGTCCAGGCCGTGACGGTCCGCGGCCTCCATCCAGGCACCGGCCTCCTCGGGCACGAGGTCAGGGGTGACGAGACCGGCGCCCCCGGCCTCGGCGAGACGGCGCGCGAACTCGTCGACGCCCATGCGGTCCACCAGGTTCCAGTACGTCATCACCAGCACCGCGGCGTCGGTGCGCTCCGTCACCCGTCGGATGATGTCGAAGACGTCGGCCACGCGGAAACCGGCCTGCAGCGCCGCCTGGGTCGCGGCCTGGATCACGGGGCCGTCCATCACGGGGTCCGTGTAGGGCAGGCCCAGCTCGATGACGTCGGCGCCGTTCTCCGCAACGGCGACGACGGCCTCGACGCACTCGTCCACGGACGGGTAGCCGGCCGGCAGGAAGGCGACGAGGCCGGTGCGGCCGGCCGCCTTCGCGGCGTCCAGGGCCGCGGCGGTCTTGGAGTGCACGGTCATGCCGGTCACTGCTCCTCTCCGGGGGTCATCTCCTCGAGCGGGTCCTTCTCCTCCGCGGCCGTGCCGAGGCCGAACCAGGCCGCCGCGGTGGCGACGTCCTTGTCCCCGCGGCCGGAGAGGTTCACGATGATGATCCGCTCCTCCCCCTCCGGGGCGTCGGGCCCCACGAGGCCCTCGTCCGCCCAGCGGCGGGCCAGGCGCAGCGCGCCGGCCAGGGCGTGGGCCGACTCGATGGCGGGCGTGATGCCCTCGGTGCGCGTGAGCCGGAGGAAGGCGTCCATGCACTCGGTGTCCGAGACCGGCTCGTAGGCGGCGCGGCCCGTGTCGTGCAGGAAGGCGTGCTCCGGGCCGACGGCCGGGTAGTCCAGGCCGGCGGAGATCGAGTGGGAGTCGATGGTCTGCCCGTCCTCGTCCTGCATCAGATACGTGCGGGCGCCGTGCAACACGCCGGTGCGTCCGAGCGTGATGGACGCGGCGTGGCGGCCGGTCTCCAGGCCCTCGCCGCCGGCCTCGAAGCCGTAGAGCTCCACCCCAGGGTCGTCGAGGAAGCCGTGGAACAGGCCCATCGCGTTGGACCCGCCGCCCACGCACGCCGCGACGGCGTCGGGCAGGCGGCCGGCCTGGGCCAGGATCTGCTCGCGGGCCTCTTCGCCGATCACGGAGTGGAAGTAGCGCACCATGGCGGGGAACGGGTGCGGGCCCGTGACCGTGCCCATCAGGTAATGCGTGGTGTCCACGGAGGCGACCCAGTCCCGCAGGGCCTCGTTGATCGCGTCCTTGAGGGTGCGGGCACCGATCGCCACGGGCACCACCTCGGCGCCGAGCATCTGCATCCGGGCCACGTTCAGGGCCTGGCGGCGGGTGTCCTCCTCCCCCATGTACACGGTGCACTCCATGCCGAACAGCGCGGCCGCCGTCGCCGTGGCCACGCCGTGCTGGCCGGCGCCGGTCTCCGCGATCAGGCGCGTCTTGCCCATGCGGCGGGCGAGCAGCGCCTGGCCGATCACGTTGTTGATCTTGTGCGAGCCGGTGTGGTTGAGGTCCTCGCGCTTGAGGAAGATGCGCACGCCGGGGGTGCCCGCGGCGAACCGCGGCACCTCGCTCAGCAGGGAGGGCCGGTTCACGTAGTCCCGGAACAGGGTCCGCAGCTCGGCCTCGAAGGCGGGGTCCTGCCGCGCCTGCTCGTAGGTGCGGGTGAGCTCCTGCAGCGCCGCCATGAGGGACTCGGGCATCCACTGCCCGCCGTAGTCGCCGAAGTAGGGCCCGGCCTGACCCTGATAGGGCCCCTCGAACTCGATCGCGGGCTCGGTGCTCGGACGGTCGGTGCTCATGGCGACCACGCTCCTCGGGTCTGGTTCGGTCAGCGGACGGTGAGGGACGCGGCGCGGAACGCGCGCAGCGCCTCCTCGGGGGCGCCGTGGCGCACGAGGGCCTCACCCACGAGCACGACGTCGGCGCCCGCGGCGGCGTAGGCCTTGATCTGCGCCTCGGACTCGACGCCCGACTCGGCGACCCGGACGACGTCCTCGGGCAGCCCGTCGGCCAGCGCGGCGTAGCGGGCCGGGTCGACGTCCAGGGTCTTGAGGTTGCGCACGTTGACGCCGAGGATGCGGGCGCCGGCGGCGACGCCGCGCTCGATCTCCTCGGGCGTGTGGGCCTCCACGAGGGCGTGCATGCCCAGGGACTCGGTGAGCTGCAGGAAGCCGGCCAGCTCGGCGTCATCGAGGGCGGCCACGATCAGCAGGACGAGGTCGGCCCCGTGGGCGCGGGCCTCGTGGATCTGGTACTCGGTGACGGTGAAGTCCTTGCGCAGGACCGGCAGATCGACGGCGGCGCGCACGGCGTCCAGGTCGGCCAGGCTGCCGCCGAAGCGGCGGGCCTCGGTGAGCACGGAGACGGCGCTGGCGCCGCCGCGCTCGTACGCGCGGGCCAGGGTGGCCGGCTCGGGGATCTCGGCGAGCGCGCCCTTGGAGGGGCTCGCCCGCTTCACCTCGGAGATCACCCGGATCCCCGCGGGGTCGGTGCGTCCGCCGAGCAGGGCCGCGTGGGCGTCACGCGGCGCGGGGGCGGCGGCCACCAGCTCGGCCAGGCGCGCCTCGGGCACAGCACGGCGACGAGGCTCGAGGTCCTCGCGGACGCCGTCGATGATCTCCTGGAGGACGGACACGCGGATCAGTGACCGTGCTGGCCGCGACCCGCGCCGGCCTTGCCGGCGACGATGCCCACGACGACGCCCACGGCCATCAGGGCCACGCCGATCCACACGACGACGCTCCAGTCGGCGAGCAGGCCGACGCAGCCGGCCACGAAGCCGACGAGCACGAGCGCCACCATGGCCCACGCGCCGGGCGAGTTGCCGTGGCCGGGCAGCTCGAGGTGGGTCGGGTCGTTGAGCACCAGGCCGTCCTCGGTGACGACGACGTCCTCGACGGCGCCGCGGCGGGCGGCGCGACGGGTGGTGGGCTCGGTGTGCGCGGTGTTCGCGGTGTGGCTCATGGCTGTCCCTCACTGGTGCGTGGTGTACATGACGACTGTCCCTCATTGTGCCATGCGGGCACGGGGCCGGGCCCGCGTGACCCGGGACGACCCGGGCGGTGCGGGGCGGTCCGAGAGACGGGCACTCACGTGGGGTCGTTGCCGCGGGACAGCTCGTCCCACGCGTCCATCTGGTCCACGCGCCGGCGCTGGGCCGCCTCGCGGGCGGACTGCGCGGGCTGCTCCCCGGCGGCGGCCGGGCCGGGCTCGGAGGCCGCAGGCGCCTTCTCGTAGCGCCGGGACGAACGCCAGCCACGGCCCGCCAGTGCCGCCACGACGCCGCACAGCGCCGCGAGCACGCCGCCGGCCGCCGCGACCCACGGCCACGCCGTCAGTGCGTAGTCCTGCGCGAGCGCGGTGGTCCCGGTCGCGTCGGCGACCGCGGCGGCCGCCGTCGTCGCCGGATCCAGGGCGGCGGTGACCGAGGTCGAGGCGATCACGACCCCGGCCAGCGCCATGAGCACGCCGACGATCACGGCGCCGAGGCGCCGGGCGGTGGTCAGGGCGAGGGCACCGGCCATCACGACCAGGGCCATGGCGGTGGCGACGGGCGCGGCGGCGCCGCCCGACGTCGTCGCCTCGGAGGCGATCCCGCCGGACAGGCCCGTGGCGGTCACCCAGGTGCGGCCCGCCGTGAGCAGGACGAGCGCGCCGGCGGCCAGCGCGGCGAGGACCACGGTGCGGCGGCGCATCATGCCTGCCCCAGTTCGCCCGCGGTCAGCACGGACCGCAGCGGCGCCGTCGCCTTGGTGACGGTCTCGGCGGTCTCGGCGTCGGGATCGGAGTCGGCGACGATGCCGGCGCCGGCCTGCACGTGCGCCTGGCCGCGGTGCAGCGTGGCCGAGCGGATGTTGATCGCCATGTCCATGTTGCCCGCCAGGTCGAAGTAGCCGACGACGCCGCCGTAGGGCCCGCGCTCGGTCGGCTCCCACTCGTCCAGCAGCTGCAGGGCGCGGGGCTTCGGGGCGCCGGACAGCGTGCCGGCGGGGAAGGCGGCGCGGAGGACGTCGAGCGCGTCGACGTCGTCGCGCATGCGGCCCTCCACATGCGAGACCAGGTGGAGGATGTGGCTGAACGCCTCGAGCTCCATGAACTGGGTGACCTCGACGGTGCCGGGGCGGCACACGCGCGAGAGGTCGTTGCGGGAGAGGTCCACGAGCATGAGGTGTTCGGCCCGCTCCTTCTCGTCCTCCAGCAGGTCCTTGCCGAGGAGGCGGTCGTCCTTCTCGGTGGCCCCGCGCCGCCGTGAGCCGGCGATCGGATGGGTGACCACGCGGCGGTCCCGCACGGTGACGAGCGCCTCGGGCGAGGAGCCCACGATCTCGTACGGCTCCCCGTCCGGGGTCTCGAAGGAGAAGAGGTACATGTAGGGGCTCGGGTTCACCGTGCGCAGGACGCGGTACACGTCCAGACCGGTGGCGTCCGTGGTGACCGAGAGACGGCGGGAGACGACGGCCTGGAACACGTCGCCGTCGCGGATCGCCCGCTGGGCCTTCGCGACAGCCTCGCGGAAGCCTTCGGCACCCCACCGGTCCTCGGCCTGGGCGGCGACCCCGTCCGCGTCCGCCTCGAGCCAGCGGCGCGGGACGTCGCTGACCGGGTCCGCGGCCGGGGCGGCCAGGCGCTCCACCATGGCGTCCAGGCGGGCGAGCGCGTCGTCGTAGGCGCGGTCCGCGCCGGTGGCCAGGCCGTTGCCGTTCACCGCGTTGGCGATCAGCGTCACGGTGCCGTCGAGGGCATCGTGCACGGCCAGGTCGGTGACGAGGTTCATCGCGAGGTCGGGCAGGCCGAGGTGGTCCTCGGGCGGGTGCGGCAGGCGCTCCCACGCGCGGACCGTGTTCCACCCCAGGAAGCCGGCCATGCCGGAGACGAGGTGCGGCAGAACGCCTCCGACCTCGGCGCGCACGTCCGTGCGCAGCAGGCGCAGGCACGCCGCGAGCACGTCCAGGGCTCGGCCCTGCGTGGGCAGCCCCTCGGGCGGGGTGCCCTGCCAATGCGCCTCGCCGTCTCGCGAGGTCAGGGTGACGGCGGAGCCGGCCCCGATGAAGCTGTACCGGGACCAGGCCGCGCCCGGGGTGGCGGACTCCATCAGGAAGGTGCCGGGGCGGGAGCCGGCCAGGCGCCGATGGATCGCCAGCGGCGTGAGGCCGTCCGCCAGCACCGTGCGGACCACGGGGATCACGCGGGCGGTGTCCGCCAGACGCAGGAACTCCGCACGGGAGGGAGTGGTGGCGGCGGTCATCGGGCGGCCTCCTCGGGGTCGACGGCGGCCGGCGGCATGACGAGCTCGCGGCCGGTGAAGCAGGTGCGGGTGCCCGTGTGGCAGGCGGGGCCGGTCTGGTCCACGGTGAGCAGCAGGGTGTCGGCGTCGCAGTCCGCGTGGACCGCGCGCACCCGCTGCAGGTGGCCCGAGGTCTCCCCCTTGCGCCACAGCTCGCCGCGCGAGCGGGACCAGTAGGTGGCCCAGCCGGTCTCGAGCGTCGCGCGCAGGGACTCCTCGTTCATCCACGCCATCATGAGCACCTCGCCGGTGCCCTCCTGCTGGGCGATGGCGGGCACCAGGCCCCGGTCGTCGAAGGTCACGGAGGCCACGAGGTCATCGGGCGGGGAGATGCTCATGGAGGTCCAGTCTAGGGAGCCGGAGATGGGCGTGGCCGACGGGGTCAGCGGACGGTGTGCCCCGCCTGCCGCAGGGCGTCCTTGACGCGGGTGAGCATGTCGTCCGGGCCGAAGTGGAACAGGGAGGCGGCGAGCACCGCGTCCGCACCGGCCGCGACGGCGGGTGGGAAGTGCTCGGGCTCGCCGGCGCCGCCGGAGGCGATCAGCGGCACGCGCGTCACGGCGCGCACGTCCCGGATCATCTCCAGGTCGAAGCCCTCGCGCGTGCCGTCCGCGTCGATCGAGTTGAGCAGGATCTCCCCCACGCCGCGCTCGGAGGCCTCACGGCACCAGGCGACGGCGTCGATGCCGGTGCCGCGGCGTCCGCCGTGGGTGGTGACCTCATAGCCGGAGGCGCAGCCCGGGTCCTCCGTGCGCCGGGCGTCGAGGGAGAGCACGAGGACCTGGGACCCGAAGCGGCGGGTGATCTCCGTGATCAGCTCGGGCCGGGCCACGGCGGCGGTGTTGACGGAGACCTTGTCCGCCCCCGTGCGCAGCAGCCGGTCCACGTCCTCGACGGTGCGTACGCCGCCGCCCACGGTCAGCGGGATGAAGACCTCCTCGGCCGTGCGGGTCACGACGTCGTAGGTCGTGGCGCGGTCCGAGGTGGAGGCGGTGACGTCGAGGAACGTGATCTCGTCGGCACCCGCGGCGTTGTAGCGGCGGGCGAGCTCGACCGGGTCGCCCGCGTCCCGCAGGTTCTCGAAGTTCACGCCCTTGACCACGCGCCCGGCGTCCACGTCCAGGCAGGGGATGACACGCACGGCGAGGCTCACGTCGGCTCCTTCGTCTCGGGGGGGGGCTCGGGCGGGACGGCGCGGGCCGTCAGAGGCGGATCGCGTGGATCGCGGAGATCAGGATGCCGCGGGCGCCCAGGGCGTACAGCTCGTCCATGACGCGGTTGGCGTCCGGTTTGCGGACCATGGAGCGCACGGCGACCATCGTCTCGTCCCGCAGCGGGGAGACCGTCGGTGACTCCAGCCCCGGGGTGACCGCGGTGGCCGCCTCCAGCAGGTCACGGCGGATGTCGTAGTCGATCATGACCCAGCGGCGGGCCACGAGCACGCCCTTGAGGCGGCGCAGCAGCACGTCGAGGCCCTCGGGGCGCTCCCCCGCGCGGCCGATCAGCACGGCCTCCGAGTCGAGGATGGGCTCGCCGAAGACCTCCATGCCGGCGGCGCGCAGAGTGCTGCCGGTCTCCACGACGTCGGCGATCGCGTCCGCCACGCCGAGCTTGACGGAGGACTCCACGGCGCCGTCGAGGTGGACCACCTCCGCGTCGAGGCCGGTGCGCTCCAGGTAGGCGTGCAGCAGCCCGTCGTAGCTGGTGGCGATGCGCCTGCCGGCCAGCTCGGACTCGGAGGAGAACGTGCCCACGGGCGCGGCCAGTCGGAACACGGACCGGCCGAAGCCGAGCGCCATGATCTCCTCCGCTGTGCCCTCGACCTGGGCGTCGCGGAACAGGTCCCGCCCGGTGAGGCCGACGTCGAGGGTGCCCTTGCCCACGTACACCGCGATGTCTCGGGGACGCAGGTAGAAGAACTCCACCTGGTTCTCGGGGTCCACGAGGACGAGCTCGCGGGAGTCCCGGCGCTGGCGGTAGCCGGCTTCCTGCAGGATCTCACGGGCGGCCTCGGCGAGGGCGCCCTTGTTCGGAACGGCGATGCGCAGCACGCGTCGGTCTCCTCGGGGTGCGGTGGGCGGGGAACGGGGCCGGCGGCCTCAGAGGTGGCGGTAGACGTCCTCGAGGCTGATGCCGCGGGCGATCATCATGGTCTGCACGTGGTACAGCAGCTGAGAGATCTCCTCGGCGGCGGCCTCATCCGACTCGTACTCGGCGGCCATCCAGACCTCGGCCGCCTCCTCGACGACCTTCTTGCCGATCGCATGGACGCCGGCGTCGATCTGGGCCACGGTGCCGGAGCCCTCGGGGCGCTCTTGCACCTTGCGCGTCAGTTCCGCGTACAGCTCGTCGAAGGTCTTCACGTGACCACCCTAGCGACCCTGCCCCTCCAGCCCAGACCGGAGTCGGTCATTGTGACGTACGGGACGGCGGGGTCTTCGCCACGCGCTGCACCTACGGGCCCACGTGGGACGTGCCGGCCGCTCAGCGTCCTCCCCCTCCCATGTCTGCACGTTCCTTCACTCCCATCGGGGCACGCGCGCGAGGCGGCCGTGGACGTGGGGATGACGGGCTGAACGTGCCCGTCCGGTCCGCACGCATGGCCCGGGCGACCTCCGACAGGTGGGCACGACACGCTCGTTTCTGACCCCAGCGACGACACCGCTCCTTGCACACCTGAGACACCACCAGGTCGATCACTGCCCCGAACCCCGCCCGGGCCCACCGCACCAGATCTCTTCCGCGACGCACACATCCATCTCGTCGACTGTCCACGCGTCCGGGCCTCGGGTCCAGGCCCTGGAGGTCACCGGCGGGCGGCGCGGCCGCGCCCACGTCGCCGACGGGGAACAGGAATGATGCGGCGAGAGGATCTGGGGGTAGCCGTCGTGGCCCTCCTCCCCTTCCCGGACGAGGAGCAGAGCCCCGCGCTCGGACCCGCGAACTGGAGCATGACCCACCACGATGAAGGCGACCCATCCCGTCCCGCACACCGAGTGAGCGCCCGGTTGCAGCGAGCGCAGAAGATCCTCTCCCGCTGGCGGGTGGCCACGGGCAATGCGGTGGAAGGCATGGAATGGGAGCGGGATCCCGGTGATGCGCAGCTCGTGGAGATGGCTCGGCTGCCCAGCAGTGCCGAGCTGCCCAGCGCTGGAGCCTGGCTTCCGGGGCTGGAGATCCTCATGGGCCTTCGTCGCAGACCTGGTGCCGGGCCCCCTCAACCACCGGCTCGCCACGTGCTCGTTCTATCGGGAGAAGGCTTCGGCGCCCGTCCCCTCGGCGCGTCGCCATGCTCGCCCTGACGTGAGCCGACGTTCGTGGGTGCGGGGCGTCGGCCGACTCCCACGGGGGTGGCCTCACACGCACCCGACGGTCTGTCCCACCACGTCTCAAACCCTCCGACACTTCTGTCCAACAGCTCGGTTTGGGACCGTTTCTGACGTGATGCTCTCGTGGGCGGACGGGGCGTGTAAAGGGGTATACCCGGCTGGACATCCTGGCGGGCAGATGCCCGATGTCGGCGGCGAGGCCACACCCCACCTTGCCCTGCGACCGGTTACCGGTGGTAATGTGCCGCCATTATTCATTCGACCCCTTATGGAGCCCCTGAATACATGAGCGACGGCCCAGCCGCCTGCCCTGGTGACAGTCCGAGCGTCACCCCCACCCCACCCCGCAGCTGGCGGGGTCGCCTGCACCTCGTGGGGAGGTGACTCAGGCATGGATCCAGTCCTGACACTGATCCTCGGATCCCTCATCATCCTGGCGATCATCGCCGCCAACGGCTTCTTCGTGGCCCAGGAATTCGCGTACATGTCTGTAGACCGCGTCCGCCTGCAGACCGCCGCCAAGGCCGGCGACCGCGCCGCCGCCCGCGCACTGCAGGTCACTCGCCGCACCTCCTTCATGCTCTCCGGCGCGCAGCTGGGGATCACGGTCACAGGCCTCATGGTGGGCTACGTGGCAGAGCCGATGGTGGGTGCGGCCCTGACCGAGTTGCTCGGCGGCACCGCACTGCCTTCTGAAGTGGTCATCGCCATCTCCACGCTGGGCGTATTGGTGGTGGCCACCCTGGTGCAGATGATCATCGGCGAGCTGTACCCCAAGAATTTGGCCATCGCCAACCCCGAGCCCCTGGCCCGCGCTCTGGCCCGGCCCACACAGATCTACCTCGGCCTGTTCGGCTGGCTCATCTGGGTCTTCGACAAGGCGGCCGAGGTGCTGCTCAAGCTCCTGCGCATCGAGCCAGTGCACGACGTCGACAGCACCGCCTCCGCCGAGGACCTGGACCGCATTGCCCTGGACTCCAGAGCTTCCGGATCCTTGCCCGCGGAGGTCTCCGTCCTGATCGACCGGGTGCTGGACTTCCCAGACCAGGACGTGCAGCACGCGATGGTGCCCCGCTCGCGTGTGGACGAGGTTCAGCCCCAGACCTCCCTGGCTCAGGTGCGCGACCTGATGGCCACCGGCCACACCCGCTACCCGGTGATCTCGAACGAACACGAACCGCTCGGGGTAGTCCACCTCACCGACCTGCTCGGTGAGACCCGGATGGCCCCGGACACCCCCGTGTCCGCCCTGATGCGCCCTGCACTGGTGCTGCCCACGATGATGTCCCTGCCCGACGCAGCCCGGGAGCTCGACGGCTCAGGGCAGCAGATGGCGTGCATCGTGGACGAGTTCGGCGGCTTCGTCGGCGTGCTCACAGTGGAAGACCTCGCGGAGGAGCTCGTGGGCGAGCTCACGGACGAGCACGACCTGCACCCCCAGGAGGAGATCACCGCCACAGGCCTGCACTCCTGGGTCCTGAGCGCAGAGGCCCACCTGGACGAGCTCGAGCGCCTCGTCGGGCACCCCCTGCCCGTGACCGAGGCCGAGTCCGCCGCCGGTCTGACCATCGACGCTCTGGGCCGTCTGCCCCGGGAAGGCGAGGTCATCACGATCGACCTGCCCGAGGACCCACGAGACTTCGGGGCTGAGGAGGTCTACGACCGCCACCTGCAGGTCGAGGTCCTCTCCATCCAACGCAGGGTCCCAGCTCGACTGCGGATCCACCTCATCGAGGTGCCCCGCTCTGACACCGCCGGCAGCCATGCCGCCCACGAGGCCCAGCCCGACGCCACCACGGACGAGGAGCGATGATGCACGGTCCACTGATCGTCATGCTCGTGACCACAGCGCTGATCGTGCTCAGCGCGATCTTCGTCATCATGGAGTTCTCCCTGCTGGGCGCCCGCCGGCACCGGCTAGAGGCCGAGGCAGGACGCAGCCGCGCCGCGCGGGCCGCTCTCAAGGGAGTCGACGAGCTGACCCTCATGCTCGCCGCAGCCCAGTTGGGCATCACCTTGTGCACCTTCGCCCTGGGGGCGATCACCAAGCCGGCCGTCGACGCATGGCTCGGCCCCGTCCTGGAGGACTGGGGCATCCCCGCAGCGGCAGCCGGAACCGCCTCCTTCGTCCTGTCCTTGCTGGCCGTGACCTTCCTTCACCTGGTCATCGGGGAGATGGCCCCCAAGTCCTGGGCCATTGCCCACCCCGAGACCGCAGCCAAAGCCGTGGCCGTGCCCGCACGCGCCTTCGTCTGGACCGTTCGCCCCCTGCTGCTGCTGGCCAACCGGCTGGCCAACCGCCTGGTGACCCTCAGCGGCGTCACCCCCGTGGACCAAGCCGCCGTGGGCGGCTACGACGCAGCGGCCATTCGTCAGCTGGTTGAGCACTCCGCCGCCGCCGGCACCCTGGACCGGCAGAACCATGAAGCCTTGGCCGGTGCCCTGGACCTTCAGACCCTCACTCTCGGGGACCTCCTCCCCCAGGGTCAGCACCCGGTCAAGGTCGCCCCCGACGCCGACGTCGAGGCGGTCCAGAATGCCGCTGCGTGCTCAGGGCACTTGCGTATCCTGGTCCAGCCGGACCATACCCCTGAGAGCGTTCCGGGCGTCGTCCACGTGCGGGACACCCTCACGATGGAGCCTTCTGCGCCAATCCAGCCGCTTATCCAGCAGGCTCTGACGCTGCCCTCCACCACACCGTTGCACGAAGCACTTGCCTCCATGCGCCGCAACAGCCGCCAGCTGGCCGCAGTAACCCAGGACAACCGGTTCACTGGGGTCGTCACCCTCACCGACGTCTTGCGCGGAGTGTTGCCCCGCGCGGCTTGAGTCCACACCTCGGCAACACCACCGCGGGGGCCGCTGAAACGGCCCCCGCGGTGGTGTGGACAAAGAATCAGAATCGGCACAGTGGCCTCGCCCCCCATTCCGGCCTCAATGGGCTCAGTCATGCTCCGACTCACGGGCGTGTAACGGCTAAATCGGTCGTTTGTGGCGGCTGCTCGGTGTGCCGCCCGGTGTCATGTGTGGCTTGCGCCGCTATATGGCGGGGTTCTGTCGGAGCTCAGTGGCGGCCTCCAAGCACGCGGGCAAGAGGGCGCTGCGAGTGAGGCTCACGTTCCGCAAGCCGATCCTTCACCGGGACAGCGGCCGACGGCAGGCCGGAGGAATAGGCGTCGCGATAGGGTGCACCCCGCGCAACAGAACCGTTGCGAAAGGTCTAACACCCCAACGCAACAGAGTGGGCCGCCATGCGCTGCCACGGGCCCGTGAACTTCGGTGTCACAGGTAGCGGCAGACATCCTCGGGGGAGCACGTGGCCGGGTCGCCGGCGGCGGCGTCCTCGCGCAGGTCGGCGATCGTGGTGCGTAGCTGCGCGAGCTCGGCGAGTTGCCGGTCGATCACATCAAGGCGGGTGTCGAGCAGGTCGGTGACGTGCCGGCAGGGGGCCTGCCCCCGGTCGCGGATGTCCAGCACCTGACCGATCTGGGCCAGGGTCAGCCCGGCCGCTTGCCCCCGGCGGATGAAGTCCAGCCGGTCGAGCACCTCGGCGCCGTAGTCCCGGTAGCCCGCCGGGGTGCGGTCCGCGGCGGGTAGCAGCCCGACCTCCTCGTAGTACCGCAGGGTCTTGCTCGTCGTGCCCGACGCCCGAGCCACCTCACCGATCCGCATGCCACTCATTCTCCCCCTTGACCTTCCAGTGCACTGGAAGGTCGATCCTGAGGGCGATGAAGGAGGAGTTCATGACGGCAACGGCTAACAGCAGGTCGTATGACCTGGCAATGATCGGGTTCGGTGGGGCGGCGTTCGCGGCCGCGATCCGCGCCACCAACCTCGGCAGATGGGTGGTGATGATCGAGCGTGGCACCGTCGGCGGTACCTGCGTGAACACCGGGTGCGTGCCCTCCAAGGCCTTGCTCGCGACCGCCGAGGCCCGCCACGTCACACTCGACGCCTCCCGGGGGCGTGTCAACTTGTCTGTGTAAGCGGGGTGGTCACAGGTAGGGGTTGATCCGGTCGGGGTAGGCCGCGGCGAGCTGGGCGAGGGCCTGCTTCCAGTTCGTGACGGCCTGACCTTCGACGAGCCGG
>NZ_JAKRLB010000012.1:0-87120 GCF_022664405.1 Micrococcus luteus
GGCCGCGCGGCACGGGCCGCGGCGGCCGGGCCCAGGCCGACGGGCGGGCCGGGGCCGAGGGACGCCGTCGCCCGGAGGGCCCCGGGCGGTCCGGCGCGACGCCGGCCTTCGAGGAGCGGCACGGGCTGACCTCGTGGAGCATCGGCACGGTGCCGAAGACCGTCTCCACCGCGGCCGGGGCGCGCGGCCCCGCCATCACGGGCTACCCGAGCCTGGTGCCCGAGACCACGCCCGACGGCGGCCCCGCGGCCGGCCTGACCGTGGCCCGGTCCGCGGAGGACCAGGCGGCCTGGCACCGGGCCGGGGTGATCCGGCTGCTGCTGGCCACCCTGCCCAGCCCACAGCGCTACGTGCTGGACCACCTGGACAACAGGGAGAAGCTCACCTTCACCCAGAACCCGCACGGCTCGGTGGACTCCCTCGTCGCGGACTGCACCCAGGCCGCCGTGGACCGTCTCGTCGGGGACGAGCTGCCGTTCGACGAGGCCGCGTTCCGCGCCCTGTTCGACCGGGTGCGGGCCGACCTGATCGACACGGTCTTCGCCGTCACGTCCCTGGTGGAGCAGGTGCTCTCCCGGGCCGCGCAGGTGCGACGCCGGCTCAAGGACTCGGTCTCGCTCGCCCTCGCACCGGCGCTGTCGGACGTGAAGGCACACCTCGAGCAGCTCGTGTTCCCCGGCTTCGTGGCCGCCACGGGCTGGGAGCGGCTGCAGCACCTGCCGCGCTACCTGCAGGGCATGCTGACGCGCCTGGACCGGCTGGACGCCGGGGGCCACCTGCAGCGCGACGGGCAGCACATGGCGGTGGTGCAGGGGCTCGAGGACGAGTTCGACGCCGCCGTCGCGGCCCATCGCGCCCGGTTCGCGGGCACGCCCGTCCCCGCGGAGCTGGAGCGGGTGCGCTGGCTCATCGAGGAGCTGCGCGTCTCGTTCTTCGCCCAGGAGCTGGGCACGGCGGTCTCGGTCTCCGAGAAGCGGGTGCGTCAGGCGCTCGCCCGGGCCACGCGCGCCTGAGCCGGGCCCGGGCGGCGCGGGCCGTCAGTCCTGCGGGACGACCTCGCCGTGGCCCAGGTCCCGCAGGGCCGCGCGGAGGCGGGCGGCGGCGTCGTCCAGGTCCGCCGGATCGGGGGCGTTGTCCACGCGGGCCAGGTCGAAGTCGGCCAGCGAGGTGGAGGGCCACACGTGCACGTGCAGGTGCGGGATCTCATAGCCGGCGATCATGAGCCCGGCCCGGCGGGCGGAGAACGCCGCCACCTGCGCCTTGCCGATCTGCTGGGCGACCGTCGTCAGGTGCGTGACCAGCGCCGGGTCGACCTCCACCCATTCGTCCACCTCCGCACGGGGCACCACGAGCGCGTGCCCCGGCTGGAGCGGCGCGGCGGACAGGAACGCGACGCACGTCTGGTCCTGCCACACGAAGCGGGCGGGCAGCTCGCCGGCGATGATCCTGCTGAAGACGGTGGCCATGGAGGGTCCTCCTGGGGGTCGGCGGGGCGGGGCCCCGGGGCTCGTCAGTCCCGGCCGGACGCGCCGTCGGGCTCGGGGCCGACCGCGACGGCGTTGGACGGGTCCTGGACCCATGCTGACCACGAACCCGGGTAGAGCGCCACTCCGGGTCGCCCCGCGACGGCCAGGGTGAGCACGGCGTGCGCCGCGGTGATGCCCGAGCCGCAGTACACGGCCACGGGAGTGGCGTCGTCCACGCCGACGGCGTCGAACCGCTCCGCCAGCTCCGCGGCGGGCCGCAGGCGGCCGTCCTCGGCGATGCTCTCCGCCGTGGACACGTTCCGCGCCCCGGGGATGTGACCGGCCACGGGGTCGAAGGGCTCGACCTCCCCGCGGTACCGCTCGGCCGCCCGCGCGTCGAGGAGCAGACCGCCGGAGGCCATCGCCTCCGCGCCGGCCGTGTCCACGACGGGCATGCGGCCCCACGACGGCCGGGCGGTGCCGGGCACCGGGATGACCTCGCCGGGCTGCAGGGGCAGGCCCGCGGCGCGCCACGCCTCGAGGCCGCCGTCCAGGAGCATGGAGTCCCGCAGCCCCGCGTGGCGCAGCAGCCACCAGGCGCGCGCGGCGGACAGGCCGTGGTCGTCGTCGTAGACCACGATGGTGTCGCCCTCGTCGATCCCCCACATCCGCACGGTCTCCGCGAACTGGCGCGCGTCCGGCAGGGGGTGACGCCCCGCCGCCGGGCCGGCGTGGCCGGCGAGCTGGCTGGGCAGGGAGACGTAGACGGCGCCCGGCAGATGGCCCTGGAGATAGGCGGCGTGGTCGGGCCCGCCCGCCGTGGCCCGGAACCGGACGTCGAGCAGGATCACCCGGTTCGGGCGGCATCGTCCCGGCTGGGCGTAGGCCGGGCCCTCGGGCACCGGCGGCAGGTCCTCGACGGGGGCCAGGCCGAGCCAGCCGGCCAGCACGTCCACCGTCACCAGGGTGGGCGGCACGGCAGCCTCGGGATCGACGCCGTCGGCGTCCGCGTCGGGGTCGCCGCCGGCGTCATGGGGCGAGGACGGGGCCGCCGTGGGCGCCGGGACGACGCGGCCCTGCCCCTCGTCGACGACGATCAGCGGGTCGGGTCGATCGGGGGCGGCGCCGTCGCGGTCCGGGACAGGGGATGGGTCCGGGGTCTCGCTGTGCACCCGGACACCCTACTCCACGCCCCCTTCGGCGTCGCTGATAACCTGGAGGATGGCCCGCGCGGACCTGTTCCGGACCGCGCGGAGGAGGCGGCAGCCGCCGCAGAAGGAGTCGTGAGCACCGTGAGCGCCCCCGAGCCCAGCCCCCGTGCCGCCCGTCCCCGGGCGACCCGGCAGAAGGCCGCCGTCGACCGAGCCCTGGACCGCATCCCGGACTTCGTGAGCGCGCAGGAGCTCCATGCCCGCCTCCAGGACCAGGGCGAACGCGTCTCGCTGGCCACCGTGTACCGGACCCTGCAGCAGCAGCTCGACGACGGGCTCGTGGACATGCTCCGCCGCGACGACGGCGAGTCCGTGTACCGCCGGTGCGAGGACGAGGGCCACCATCACCACCTGGTGTGCCGGATCTGCTGGACCACCGTCGAGGTCACCGCCCCCCACGTCGAGGCATGGGCCACCGCCGTCGCCGCGGAGCACGGCTTCACGGACGCGGACCACACGGTGGAGATCACCGGTGTGTGTGCCCGCTGCCGGGCCGAGGGGCGCACCCGCGCGGCCTGACCCCGGGCCGGGCCCCGGTCAGTGGCGGATGCCGCCCGCGGGGTCGTCCAGGAACTCCGCCGCGTCCTCGACCGCCGTGGAGGGCCCGTGCAGGGCGCCCCGGCCGTACGCGATGTCCAGGTTCTCGACCGTGAGCACGTCCCGCGGCGGGCCGGAGGCCACGACGCGCCCGCTCATCAGGACCACGTGGTCCGCCTCCGCGGCCTCGTCGAGATCGTGGGTCGTGTAGACCACGGACACCCCGCGCGTCGGCTCCTCGTGGAGGAGGTCGTCGATCGTGCGGGCGGAGACGATGTCGAGGCCCGTCATCGGCTCGTCGAGCAGCAGCACGTCGTGGTCCTGGGCGAGGCCCTGGGCCACGTAGGCGCGCTGGCGCTGGCCTCCGGAGAGCTGGTCGAGGTGCCGCCGCGCCAGGTCCGCGACCTGCATGCGCTCCATGGCGGCCCCCACGATGTCCCGGTCCTCCCTCCGGAACCGACGGAACCATCCGAGCGTGGGGTATCGGCCCATCCCGACGACGTCGCGCACCGTCACCGGCACGCCCTGGGGCACGCCGATGGACTGCATCACGAAGGAGGTGCGCTGCGAGCGCCGCCGCGGGTCCTCACCGAGCACCTCCAGCGCACCGGAGGCCGGGTCGCTCAGGCCCGCCAGGGCGGTCAGCAGCGTGGACTTGCCGGAGCCGTTGGGCCCGATCACCGCGATCAGCCGCCGGGCCGGCAGGGTGAAGTCGGAGGGTCGGACGGCCACGTGCGAGCCGTGGCGCAGTTCGAGCGCCCGGGCGACCGCGAGGGGAGGCGGGGTCGCCGCGGCGCCCGCGGGGAAGGACGCGTTCATCGGGGGGCCTCCGCTCCGGGCAGGGCCACGACCGGCGCCTCCTGCTCACGCTGCGCGCGCGAGCGCACGTGCCGGCCCAGGAGCGCCAGCACGGCGGCGCGGACGGCGAGCACCACGAAGAACAGCAGGATCGGCATGAGCGCCATGGTGGCCGAACCCGCCGTGCCCAGCCGGTAGCTGAGGGTGAGCCCGGTGACGACGCACGCCGCGCCGATCACGACGGAGACGAGCATCATCTGGGGCACGCTGCGCGTCAGCAGCGCCGCCGTCGCGGGCGGTCCCACGAGGAGGCCGAACACGAGCACCGTGCCCACCGCCTGGAACGAACCGATCACGGCCGCGCCGATCATCACCAGCAGCAGCGTGTGCGTCAGCCCCGGTCGCATGCCCAGCGAGCGCGCCTTGACCTCGGAGAAGCTCAGTGCCAGCAGGGGCCGGTAGAGCAGCAGGGCCAGGGCGATCACCACGACGGCGATGACCGCCTGGGTCACGATGCCGTCCACGCTGACCCCCAGCACATCGCCGAACAGGATCGACGTGAGCGATCCCGTGTAGGAGTCCGACTTGGAGATGATCACCACGCCCAGGGCCATCATCCCCACGAAGAGCAGGCCGATGGCGGTGTCCTCCTTGAGGGTGGTGGCCCGGTGCACCAGCGAGATGCCCGCCATCATGACGACGGCGGCCACCGCCGCACCGAGGTGGGGGCTGCCACCGGTGACGACCGCCAGGGCGATGCCCGGCAGGACACCGTGCACGAACGCGTCCCCGAAGAAGCTCATCCCGCGCAGCACCAGCCACGTGCCCACGACCGAGCACATCACCACGGCGATGAGTCCGCCGACGAGGGCGCGCTGCTGGAATCCCATCTGGAAGGGCTCGAGCAGCCAGTCCATCCTCAGCCCTCCAGCGCGTCGGCGAGGGTGCGGGCGTTGAGGAGCATGGCCTCGGCGTAGTCCGCCTCCGGGGTGTCCTTCGGGCCGACGCCGCCCTCGTAGACCTCGATGACCGGCAGGTCGCCGGCCTCTTCGGCCACGGTGTCCACGAGGCTGTTGCGCGCGCCCACGGACGTGATCACGGCGTCTGCGCCGCCGTCGCGGATGGACCGGGCGAGCTCGGCGATCTCCTGGGAGGAGGGCTCGCCGTCGGTGGAGCCGCCCGGGACGACGACGCCGGACACGGTGAAGTCGTAGGCCTCGCTGAAGTAGCCGTAGGCGTCGTGGTCCGTGACCAGCGTGCGGCGGTCCTCCGGGACCCTGGCGAGGATCTCCCGGACCTGCGTGTCCGTCTGCTCGAGCTCCCCGCGCACGGTCGCGCCGCACTCGGCGAACCTCTCGTCACCCCGTTCCTGGGCGAGCGTGTCGCCCATCAGCTCGGCGGCCCTCGCCATGCGGGCGACGTCCATCCAGACATGCGGGTCCTCGGACCCGTGGTCATGGCCCTCGTGGCCCGCCCCCTCCTCGGCGTGGTCATGGCCGCCGAAGGGCAGCGGATCCAGCTGGGGCGCCACCTCGACGACGGTCGCGCCGTCCGCCTCGGCGTTGGCGAGGGCGGACTCCATGCCGCCCTCGAGGCCGAGGCCGTTGGAGAACACGAGGCCGGAGGAGACCATGTCCTTCACCTGCGCGGACGAGGCGGAGAAGTCGTGCGGATCATCCCCCGGGCCCATCACCGTGACGCTGCGGGCGTCGGCGCACGCGACCACGCGGTCGAGCACGGAGCCGAGCTGCGTCGTCGTGGCGACGGCCACGGGCGCGCCCGCGGCCGAGCCGGACCCGGCGGCAGCAGAGGCGCCCGCGGCCTGCTCGCCCGCGGAGTCGCCGCTGGTCCCGCCGCACGCGGCGAGGCTCAGGGTGAGCGCGGTGAGGGCCCCGGTCAGGGCGGGCAGACGACGGCGGCGGAGCATGGGGCGACCTCGTTCGTGTCGGGAGGATGTGTGAAATCGGTTCTCAACAGTAGCACCGCGCCGCCCGCGCGACGCTCACGCGGGCCGGAACCGACGTGGCGACTGCGTCACGTCGTTGATCTCCCCGACGAGCTCCTCGAGCACGTCCTCGAGGAAGAGGATGCCCGCGGTCTCGCCCTCGGGCGTGATGACCCGGGCGAGGTGGGAGCCCGTGCGCTGCATGAGCGCGAGTGCGTCCTCGACCTCGTCCTCGAGCCGCACGTTGGCCAGCGAGCGCACGCGCGTGAGCGGGATCGGCTCGTCGTGTCCCGACGGGCCCACGGTGAGGACGTCCTTCAGGTGCAGGTAGCCGGTGTAGCCGCCGTCGGGGTCCTCGACCACGAACCGGGAGAAGCCCACGCGGCCCACGGTCCACTCGAAGTCGTGCGGCGTGATCCCCTCGGGGACGGTGACGACCCGCTCGAGCGGCACCATCACGTCCCCGGCCCGGTGGTCCGAGAACTCGAGGGCCGAGTGCAGCACGCCGGACTCGTCCTCCAGGGTGCCCGAGCGGGTGGACTCGGCCACGATCGACTGCACCTCCTCGAGCGTGTAGGAGGAGGCCACCTCGTCCTTCGGCTCGATGCGCAGGGCGTGCAGCACGAGGTTGGCCGTCCAGTTCAGCGCGGCCACGACGGGATGCAGCAGCTTCGAGAGCCACACGAGCGGCTGGGCCAGCAGCATCACGGCGCGGTCCGCGAACGAGACGGCGGCGTTCTTGGGCACCATCTCGCCCAGGGTCACGTGCAGGAAGGTGACCACCAGCAGCGCGAGCACGAAGGCGGTCACGTCCGCCGCCGCGGACGGGACCCCGAGGGCGGCCATCGGGACGACGAGCAGGTGGTGCAGCGCCGGCTCGGACACGTTGAGGATGAGCAGGGAGCACACCGTGATGCCGAGCTGGCAGACGGCCAGCATCTGGGAGACGTGCTCCATCGCGTAGAGCGCCACCTGGGCCTGGCGGGAGCCGGCCTCGGCCCTCGGCTCGATCTGCGCCCGACGGGCGCCCATGACGGCGAACTCGCCCGCCACGAAGAAGGCGTTGGCGGCCAGCAGGACCACCAGCCACAGCAGTCCGACGACGTCCCCGTTCATGCGCGTGTCTCCTCGTCCTCAGCGGACGGGTCGAAGCGCACGCGCTCGATGCGGCGGCCGTCCATCCGCTCGACCGTCAGGGTGCCGCCGTCCACGTCCACCACGTCCCCGACCTCCGCCAGGCGCCCCAGTCGGGCCAGGATGTACCCGCCGACGGTCTCGTAGGCACCGTCCTCCGGCACCACGAGGGCCGGGATCTGGGTCCGCACCTCGTCGGGCCGCAGCTCCGCCGGGAAGTACCAGCGGCCGGAGGCCGTCTGCAGGACCCCCGGGGTGACGCGGTCGTGCTCGTCCGCGACCTCGCCGACGATCTCCTCCACCACGTCCTCGAGCGTGACCACCCCGGCGGTGCCCCCGTACTCGTCCACGACGACGGCCATCTGCAGGTTCGCGTCGCGCAGCTCGGCCAGCAGCTGGTCCAGGTGCACGGTCTCCGGCACGCGGATGACCTCCGTCATCAGTGCGCCGGCCTCGAGGTCGGCGCGGCGCTCCCGCGGCACGGCCACGACCTTCTTCACGTGCACCACGCCGCGGATGTCGTCCGAGGAGTCGCCGATCACGGGGAACCGGGAGTAGCCGGTGCTGCGGGCCAGGTCCAGGACCTCGGGCAGAGCCTGGTCCTCCCCCACCGTCTCCACGCGGATGCGCGGGGTCATCACGTCCGCGGCGGTGCGGTCCGCGAAGCGCAGCGTCCGGTCCAGGAACGTGGCGGTCTGCGCGTCGAGCGTTCCCATCTGCGCCGAGCGGCGGACCAGCGAGGAGAGCTCCTCGGGGCTGCGGGCGCCGGAGATCTCCTCCTTGGCCTCGATGCCCACGCGGGCCAGCACGCCGTTGGAGAACCCGTTCAGGACCAGGATCGCCGGCTTGAACACGGTGCTGAACACGAGCTGGGGCCGGGCGAGTGCGCGGCCGATCGCCATGGGCTCGGCGATGGACATGTTCTTGGGGATCAGCTCGCCGAGGAGCATCGAGAGCAGGGTCGCCACGACCATCGCGACGACGAGCGAGACGGTGCCCACCACGCCGGCCGGCAGCCCCACCTGGAGCAGCAGCGGGTCGATGAGCCGGCTGATCGCCGGGTCCATCACGTAGCCGGTGAGCAGTGTGGTCAGGGTGATGCCCAGCTGGCACGCGGAGAGCTGGGTCGAGAGTGACTTGAGACAGCGCAGCAGGGGCTCGGCGCCGCGGTCACCCGCGTCCACCATGCGCTGCACGGTGGGCACGTCGATCGCGATCATGGCGAACTCGACGGCCACGAAGAACCCGGTGCCCACGATCAGGACCAGGCCGAGGATCAGCAGGAGCCACTCCACCCGACCTCACCCCCTCGACGGCGGGCCGGGCGGCGGCGCGGGGCACCGGGACTGGAAGGCTCCGATCCGGCCGCGTCCGCGTGGGCGGACGAGCGGTCTGGCACACAGGTGTCAGGGTGATCCATAGTCCGCCCAGTATAGGGGCGTCAGGCCCCGGCGGAACGAGCAGGGGCATGCGGCCGCCTCACCACGACGAGGCGACCGGCCGGCCCTCCTCGTAGCCCGCCGCGGACTGCAGGCCGACGACGGCGCGCTCACGGAACTCCGCCAGGTCGTGGGCGCCGGCGTAGGTCAGCGACGAGCGCACACCGGACGTGATGGTGTCCAGCAGGTCCTCCACCGAGGGGCGGCGCGGGTCCACGTACATGCGCGAGGAGGAGATGCCCTCCTCGAACATCGCCTTGCGGGCCTTGGTGAAGGCGTCCTCGTGGCGGGTGCGGTGCTGGACCGCGCGGGCCGAGGCCATGCCGAAGCTCTCCTTGTACCGCCGACCGTCCGGACCGTGCACGAGGTCGCCCGGAGACTCGAGCGTCCCCGCGAACCACGAGCCGATCATCACCGAGCTGGCTCCGGCGGCCAGCGCGAGCGCCACGTCCCGCGGGTGCTTCACCCCGCCGTCCGCCCACACGCGTGCCCCGAGCTCGCGGGCCGCGGCGGCGCACTCCAGGACCGCCGAGAACTGCGGTCGGCCCACCGCGGTCTGCATGCGCGTGGTGCACATCGCGCCCGGGCCCACGCCCACCTTGACGATGTCCGCGCCCGCCGCGACCAGGTCCCGGACGCCGTCGCCGGAGACGACGTTGCCGGCCACCACGGGCACACCGGGGTCGAGGGCCCGCACGGCGGCGAGCGCATCCAGCATGGTCTGCTGATGACCGTGCGCGGTGTCCACGACGAGCACGTCGACGCCGGCCTCGACCAGGACGGCGGCCTTCTCCCCCACCGCCCCGTTGATGCCGACGGCGGCGCCGACGCGGAGCCGTCCGTCGTCGTCGAGACCGGGCGTGAACAAGGACGAGCGCAGCAGGCCCGCCGCGGTGACGACCCCGCGCAGCACGGGGGCGGCGGTGCCCACCGCCGGGTCCACGACGGGGGCCATCTCCTGGTGCGCGGCGTGCAGGCGCTCGAAGGCCGCCCGCAGCGCGTCCTTGTCCGGGGCGCCGTCCGTGCCGCCGAGCTCGGCGAGCGTGAGGGTGACCGCCGGCGGGTGCATGACGGAGGCGGCCGAGGTGAAGCGGTCCACGTCCTCGCAGTCCTGGGGGCGGACCACGCCGAGCAGCCCGCCGTGCGCGTCCACCACGCAGACGGCCCCGTGGTTGCGGCGGTCCACGAGGTGGAGCAGGTCCAGCACCGTGTCCTGCGGGCCGACGGTCAGGGCGGTGTCCGCCACGGGGTGGGCCGCCTTCACCCGACGCACGACGTCCCGGATCACGTCCGCCGGGATGTCCTGCGGCAGGATCCCGAGACCGCCGCGCCGGGCCATGGTCTCGACCATCCGGCGCCCGGTGACGGCGGTCATGTTGGCGGAGACCAGGGGGATGGTGGCGCCCGTGCCGTCATCCGGGGCGATGTCCACGTCCATGCGACTGGCGACGTCCGAGTGTGAGGGCACGAGGAAGACGTCGTTGTACGTCAGGTCGACGGCCGGGTCGGTGAGGAAGCGCATGGCGTCAGTCTCCCAGACGCGGCGGACGCCGTGAGGCCCCCGCGCGTCCGCCGGGAGCGGAGTCGAGCCGAGGCCGCGGCATTCCGACCGGGGGCGTCGAAGAACTATGATGTCTCGAGGCGTTCCCGGCCTCACGCGCGCCGCGCGGGTGGCCCGGCGCAGCACATCGCATCCCAAGGCTCAGGAAGAGGCGTTACACAGTGCCAGAACTCACGTCGGACCGGCTCGCACAGGAGTTCCCGGGGAACGAACGGCTGGTGGCCGAGATCTACCGGAAGTACCGCGAGGACTCCGGTTCCGTGGACCGGCAGTGGGCACAGATCTTCGCCCGTCTCGAGGCCAGCGCCCCCGCCGCCGAGGCCGAGCCGAAGGCCGCCGCCAAGACCGAGCCGAAGACCGCCGCCAAGGCCGAGCCGAAGGCCACCGCCAAGGTGACCGAGCCGAAGGCGGCGACCGCCCCGGCCCGGGGTGCGCAGCCCAAGGAGACCTCGGTCAGCACCGGCCCCAAGCCCAAGAAGACCCCGGCGGCCCAGGCGGTGCCCTCCGAGCCCGCCGACACCGCCACCACCACCGCGGACGAGAAGCAGGAGAAGGCCACCGTCCTCAAGGGCATGGCCAAGGCCGTGGCCACGAACATGGACGCCTCCCTATCCATGCCCACCGCCACCACCGTGCGCGACCTGCCGGCCAAGGTGCTGATCGACAACCGCGTGGTCATCAACAGCCACCTGGCCCGCACCCGCGGCGGCAAGGTCTCCTTCACCCACTTCATCGGCTACGCCGTGGTCCGCGCGCTCGCGGCCATGCCCTCGATGAACGTGACCTACGAGGAGCGCGACGGCAAGCCCACCATGGTGGAGCCGGCCCACGTGAACTTCGGCCTGGCCATCGACCTGCCCCGCCCGGACGGCACCCGCGCGCTCGTGGTCCCCAACGTCAAGGCCGCCGAGACCCTCGACTTCCGCGGCTTCTGGAAGGCGTACGACGACCTCGTCCAGCGCGCCCGCAAGAACAAGCTGACGATGGACGACTACGCCGGCACCACGGTCTCCCTGACCAACCCGGGCGGTATCGGCACCGTGCACTCGGTGCCCCGCCTGTCCCAGGGCCAGGCCGCCATCATCGGCGTCGGCGCGCTGACCTATCCGGCCGCCTTCCAGGGCGCCGCCGAGTCCACGCTGCACGACCTGGCGATCTCCAAGACGATCACGCTGACCTCCACGTACGACCACCGCGTGATCCAGGGCGCCGGCTCCGGCGAGTTCCTGAAGATCGTGCACGGCCTCCTGCTGGGCGAGGACGGCTTCTACGACGAGGTCTTCCACTCCCTGCGCATCCCCTACGAGCCCGTCCGCTGGGCCCAGGACGTGCAGGTGAACCCGGAGGAGCAGATCGGCAAGGTCGCCCGCATCCAGCAGCTCATCCACGCGTACCGGGACCGCGGCCACCTGCTGGCCAACGTGGACCCGCTCGAGTACTCGATGGCCTACCACCCGGACCTCGACATCCGCGAGCACGGGCTGACCCTGTGGGACCTGGACCGCAAGTGGCCCACCGGCGGCTTCGGCGGGGCGGGCAGCCTGACGCTGCGCAAGATCCTCGGCGTGCTGCGTGACGCGTACTGCCGCACCATCGGCGTCGAGTACATGCACATCCAGGACCCGGCCGAGCGCGCCTGGTTCCAGGAGAAGCTCGAGCAGCCGTACGCCAAGCCCACCCGCGAGGAGCAGCTGCGCATCCTGGGCCGACTCAACGCCGCGGAGGCGTTCGAGACGTTCCTGCAGACCAAGTACATCGGCCAGAAGCGCTTCTCCCTGGAGGGCGGCGAGTCCCTCATCCCGCTGCTGGACGGCATCCTCGGCGACGCCGCCGACGCCGGGCTGGACGAGGTCGCCATCGGCATGGCGCACCGCGGTCGCCTGAACGTGCTGACCAACATCGCCGGCAAGACCTACAGCCAGGTCTTCCGCGAGTTCGAGGGGGCCACCCCGGGCGGCGCCTCGGGCTCGGGCGACGTGAAGTACCACATGGGCACCGAGGGCACCTTCGTGTCCGACGCCGGCAACAGCACCCGCGTGTACCTCGCCGCCAACCCCTCGCACCTGGAGGCCGTGGACCCGGTCCTCGAGGGCGTCGTGCGTGCCAAGCAGGACCGCCTCGATCTGGGTGGCCAGCGCCCGGACTCCTTCTCCGTGCTGCCGATCCTCGTGCACGGCGACGCGGCCTTCGCGGGCCAGGGCGTCGTGACCGAGGTCCTGCAGCTCTCGCAGCTGCCCGGCTACCGCACCGGCGGCACGATCCACGTGGTCGTGAACAACCAGGTGGGCTTCACCACGCCGCCGACCCAGGCGCGCTCCGCGGTGTACTCCACCGACGTGGCCAAGACCATCCAGGCCCCGATCTTCCACGTCAACGGCGACGAGCCGGAGTCCGTGGTGCACGTGGCCCAGCTCGCCTTCGAGTACCGCCAGCGGTTCAACAAGGACGTCGTCATCGACCTCGTCTGCTACCGCCGCCGCGGCCACAACGAGGGCGACGACCCGTCGATGACGCAGCCGCGCATGTACAACCTCATCGAGCAGAAGCGCTCCACCCGCAAGCTGTACGTCGAGTCCCTCGTGGGCCGCGGCGACATCACGCAGGAGGAGGCGGACAGCGCCCTGAAGGACTACCAGCAGCAGCTGGAGCGGGTCTTCGCGGAGACCCACGAGGACGCGCCCGCCTCCGGCGGGGAGGGCCTCCGCCCGGCCGAGGACCGGGACGCGGCCCCGGAGGCGCCGGCGTCCACGGCCATCTCGGCCGAGACGCTGCGGGCCATCGGGCAGGCGCACATCGACGTGCCCGAGGGCTTTACGGTCCACCCCAAGCTCGCGGCCCTGCTCGAGCGCCGCGCCAAGATGGCCGTCGACGGCGGCATCGACTGGGGCTTCGCCGAGCTGGCGGCCTTCGGCTCGCTGCTCATGGAGCGCGTGCCGGTCCGCCTGGCGGGCCAGGACTCCCAGCGCGGCACCTTCACGCAGCGCCACTCGGTGTTCCACGACCGGATCACCGGCGACACGTGGGCGCCGCTGAGGCACCTCTCCGAGGACCAGGCGAAGTTCTGGGTCTACAACTCGCTGCTGTCCGAGTACGCCGCCCTCGGCTTCGAGTACGGCTACTCCGTGGAGCGCTCCGACGCCCTCGTGCTGTGGGAGGCCCAGTTCGGCGACTTCGTGAACGGCGCGCAGACGATCATCGACGAGTTCATCTCCTCGGCCGATCAGAAGTGGTCGCAGACCTCGTCCGTGGTCCTGCTCCTCCCCCACGGCTACGAGGGACAGGGGCCGGACCACTCCTCCGCCCGCATCGAGCGCTTCCTGCAGATGTGCGCCGAGGACAACATGCGCGTGGTCAACCCCTCCACGGGCGCGAACCACTTCCACCTGCTGCGCGAGCACGCCTACGCCCGCCCGCGTCGGCCCCTCATCGTGTTCACCCCGAAGCAGCTGCTGCGCCTCAAGGCCGCCGCGAACTCGGTGGAGGACTTCACCGAGGGCGGCTTCCAGCCGGTCATCCCGGACGCCGGGGTGGACGCCAAGGACGTCACGCGCGTGCTGCTGGTCTCCGGCCGGCTGTACTACGACCTGCTCGCCCGCCGCCAGAAGTCCGGTGACACCTCCACTGCGATCGTGCGGGTGGAGCAGCTCTACCCGCTGCCGCTCGACGAGATCCGCAAGGCGCTCCGCGCCTACCCGGTCGCCGACGTCACCTGGGTGCAGGACGAGCCCGCGAACCAGGGCCCGTGGCCGTTCATGGCACTGAACCTCGTGCCGCAGCTCGACGTCCCCGTGACCCTCGTGTCCCGCCCGGCCTCGGCCGCGACCTCCGCGGGCACCAAGGGCCGCCACGACCAGGAGCTCAGCACGCTGCTGGACGCCGCCTTCGGCCGCTGACCCGGACCGACCCTGCGCCGCCGCCGCACCCTCCGGTGCGGCGGCGGCGCCGGATCGGCCGACGAAAGGACACACTGTGCACAACCGCCGGATCCGGATCGCCGCCGTCGGCGACCAGCTGCTGGCCGGTGCGGGCGACGCCCGCGCCATCGGCTGGTGGGGCCGCGTGCTCGCCCGCACCCAGGCCCCCGACGTGGAGCTGGAGAACTACGTGCTGGCCGTGCCGCACGAGACCACCGAGGACCTCAACGAGCGCTGGTGGGGCGAGGCCTCGCGGCGCTTCTCCGAGGAGACGGAGAACCGCCTCGTCGTGGCCCTGTCCGACGCGGACCTGGACCTGGAGGCCACCTCGACCGCCCGCTCGCGGCTGAACCTGGCCAACGTCCTGGACACCGCCTCGCAGCGGAACATCCCGGTGCTCGTGGTGGGCCCCACGCCCACCCTGGACGAGCAGCGCAACGCCCGGCTCGCCGAGCTCAACGCCGCCTACCTGGATGTGGCCGACCGGCGCAACCACGTGTACGTGGACACGTTCACCCCGCTGGTGGGCCACGAGCAGTGGCGCTCGGACCTGGCCTCCGGCCAGGGCCGGCCGGGCCAGGCGGGCCACGGGCTCATCGCGTGGCTCGTGCTGCATCGGGGCTGGTACCAGTGGCTCGGTCTGCCCGAGCCCACGGCCTGATGTGACAGAATGGACCACCGACCGACTCGTTGAAGGGAGACGTCATGAGCAAGCGTGCACGCAAGCGTCGCGACCGCCGCAGGAACGGCGCCAACCACGGCAAGCGTCCCAACGCCTGATCCGCTGATCGGCGTCGCGGACCGGCCGGGTGCCACCCGGCGACCGCAGAGACCACGAAGGGCCGTCCCCTCAGGGGACGGCCCTTCGTCATCGTCGGGGCGCCCGATCGGGTGCCCACGGGTCCGCATGTCGCGGTGTCAGCCCCAGGTGACGGTCGTCGTCGAGATCTGGGTGATGCGGGTCATGATGGTGGCCCGCAGCTGCGCGGGCGCCTTCTCCTGACAGCACCGACGCACCGCCGAGCGGATGAGCTCCTCGAGCTCCTTCTGGTGCCGGCAGTCCGGACACTCCGCCACGTGGGCGCGCACCTGCTCGATGTCCTCGGGCGTCAGGGCGCCGTCCAGGTACTGGTACAGCCGCTCCAGGGAGGCGTCCTGGGCGACGCGGCACTCATGGCCGTGCTGGTCCGCGGTCATCGCGTGGCCTCCTTCGTGCTCGTCTCGGTCTGCTTCGTGCCGCCGCGCCCGGTCTTCTTCTTCGGCTGGGCCTTGATGCCGCGCGCGGCCGCGTAGTCCGCGAGGCGCTCGCGCAGCTGCTTGCGGCCGCGGTGCAGCCGCGACATGACGGTGCCGATCGGCACGTCGAGGATCTCGGCGATCTCCTTGTAGGCGAAGCCCTCCACGTCCGCGAAGTAGACGGCGAGCCGGAACTCCTCCGGGATCGCCTGCAGGGCGTCCTTCACCTGGGAGTCGGGCAGCCGGTCGAGGGCCTCCGTCTCGGCCGAGCGCAGGCCACCGGAGGTGTGCTCGGCGGCCCGGGCCATCTGCCAGTCCTCCACCTCAGGGTTGTCCGCCTCGAGGGGCTGGCGCTGCCGCTTGCGGTAGAGGTTGATGTACGTGTTCGTGAGGATCCGGTAGAGCCAGGCCTTGAGGTTGGTGCCGGGCCGGTACTGGTGGAACGAGGAGTAGGCCTTCGTGTACGCCTCCTGGACCAGGTCCTCGGCGTCCTGCGGGTTGCGCGTCATGCGCAGCGCAGCGGAGTACAACTGGTCCACGAACTCGAGGGCGTCACGCTCGAACCGGGCACGGCGCTGCTGTTCGGACTCGGCGGCGACGTCGATGTCGGCGCGGTCGTGCTCGGGGGCGTCCTCGGGCCGGGCGAATTCCGGCCGGCTGTTGTCAGTGCTCATCGCGGGCCAGTCTACGGTCCGGGAGGGATGCGTCAGCAGGGCGGCGCTCATGCGGGGCTCCTCTCCGGCTGCGGTCCGCGGCGAGCGGGACCGGTGCGCCGACACGGGTACGGGGTCGTCCAGTGGAGCGCCAGGAGCGTTCCAGGTATTCCCCCGCGACAGGCCGACCCCGGCCGACAGCCGCCGGATAGGCTGGTCCGGTGACCCGCCCCACGCGTGCCGCCGCGCACTCCCCCGCCCCCCGTCCCGACGCCGCCGAGACCTGGCCCGCGCCCGTGGCGCGCGGCCCGGTGCGCGGAGAGGTGCGGCTGCCGGGATCGAAGTCGCTGACGAACCGGCATCTCGTGCTCGCCGCGCTCGCCGACGGTCCGTGCGTCCTGCACGGCGTCCTCGAGTCGCGGGACACGGCATTGATGCGCACGGCGCTCACAGCGCTCGGGGCCCGGTTCGAGCCCCTGTCCGACGGCGGACTGCGGGTGCATCCGATGCCGGTCGGCGAGCCGCTGGCCGGGGATGTCGCCGTGGACTGCGGACTGGCGGGGACGGTCATGCGCTTCGTCCCGTTCGTCGCCGCGCTGCGGCCCGGCCGGGTCCGCTTCGACGGCGACGCCGGCGCGCGCCTGCGCCCGATGGCCCCGGTCCTGGACGCGCTGCGCCAGCTCGGGGTGGCCGTCAACGAGGAGGGCGAGCCCGGTCGCCTGCCCTTCACGATGACGACCCGCGCGGACGCGGCCATGGTGGCCCCCGACGGCGACGTGCCGGAGGTCGCGGTCGACGCCTCCGGCTCCTCCCAGTTCCTGTCCGCCGCGCTGCTGGCGGCCGCGGGGATGCCGCGCGGCCTCCGGCTGCGGCACACCGGGCAGACCGTGCCGAGTCCGGAGCACGTCGCGATGACCGTCGGGGTGCTGCGCGCGCTCGAGGTGGACGTCGCCGAGACGGGTCCCGGGGCGTGGACCGTGGCCCCGGGGCGCATCCCGGCACACGAGGCGACCGTCGAGCCGGACCTGTCCAACGCAGGCCCCTTCCTGGCCGCCGCCGTGGCCACGGGCGGCTCCGTGACGGTGCCGGACTGGCCCACCCGCACGACGCAGATCGGCGACCGCTGGCGGCGGATCCTGCCGCAGTTCGGGGCGAGCGTGGCCCTCACGGTCGACCGCACGGACCGCTCCCGCGGCCGGCTCACGGTGACGGGGGCGGTCCACGACGACGGCGCGCCCCGCATCACCGGCGCCGGTGAGATCGCGGACACGGCCGAGCTCGCCCCCACCGCGGCCGCGCTCGCCCTGCTGGCCTCCGGGCCCACCCGCCTGACGGGGATCGGCCATCTGCGGGGCCATGAGACGGACCGGCTCGCCGCGCTCACCGCCGAGGCCGCCCGCCTGGGGATCACCGTGGACGAGGACGAGACGTCGCTCGGCTTCCCGGGGACGGACGCGTCGGGGCCGCTGTCGCCCGCCGCCCTCGAGACCTACCACGACCACCGGATGGCGACCTTCGCCGCCGTCGTCGGCCTGCGCGTGCCGGGGACCGGCATCGTGGACGTGGCGACCACCGCGAAGACGATGCCGGACTTCCCCGCACTGTGGACCGCGCTCGTGGCACCCGGCGATGCGGCCGAGGAGGCCCGCTGATGGCCCGGCGCCTCGATCCCTCCGCGTGGGACGAGTCCGATGTCCGGGTGCGCCCGTCCAAACGCGGCACCCGCCCGCGCACCAAGGAGCGGCCCAAGCACGAGGATGCGCAGGTCGGCATGGTCACCACGGTGGACCGCGGCCGGTACGCCGTGGTGCTGCCGGATCGCCTGGACGAGCGGATCACGGCGATGCGCGCCCGCGAGCTGCGCCGCACGCCGATCGCCACGGGCGACCGGGTGGCCGTCGTCGGGGACCTCTCCGGGGACGAGGGCACGCTCGCGCGCATCATCCGTGTCGAGGAGCGCAGCACGGTCCTGCGCCGGTCGGCGGACGACTCGGACGAGGTCGAGCGGGTGGTGGTGGCCAACGCCGACCTGCTGGTGATCATGGTGGCGGCGGCCAATCCGGAGCCCCGGACCGGCTTCATCGACCGCGCCCTCGTCGCCTGCTACGACGCCGGCATCCACCCGGTGCTGCTCATCACGAAGACCGACCTGCGTGATCCGGACGCGCTGGTGGCGCACTACGAGGCGCTGGACCTGGAGGTGATGACCTCCGGTGCGGCGACCTTCGAGGCCGAGACCGGGGACACCGCCCTGGACGCCTCGCTCGTGGCCCGGGTGGCCGAGCGGCTGATCGGGCACACGAGCGCGTTCGTGGGGCCCTCCGGCGTCGGCAAGTCCACGCTGCTGAACGCGCTCACCGGCGCGGAACGGGCCACCGGCCACGTCAACGCCGTCACCGGCCGGGGCCGGCACACCTCCTCGTCCGCGCTCGCGCTGCCGCTGACGGGCGACGACGGCGCCCCCCTGCCGGACACCTGGGTGGTGGACACCCCCGGCATCCGGTCCTTCGGGCTGGGCTGGGTCGAGCCGGACCGCGTGGTGGAGGCCTTCGACGACCTCGCCGGCGGACTGGCGGACTGCCCGCGCGGCTGCACCCACACCGCCGACTCCCCCGGCTGCGGCCTGGACGCATGGGTGGCCGCGGGCCACGCCGGCCCCTCGGGAGCGGCACGCCTGGCCTCGCTGCGGCGTCTGCTCGGCAACCGGCTGGCCCCCTCGGGGGCGGAGGACGCGGCGTCGTCCGAGGACTGAGGCGGCCCGCGCGGTATAGCGTGGGCGGCATGGAGCGACCTGAGAACCCTGCGACCCGCGGCCGCGACCTCACGGAGGACCTGCGGCTGGCCCACATGCTGGCGGACAACGTGGACTCGATCACGATGTCCCGGTTCAAGGCCCAGGACCTCGAGGTCAGCACCAAGCCCGATCTCACCCCTGTCACGGATGCGGACCGCGCCGCCGAGGAGTCCATCCGCTCGACCCTGTCCCGTGCCCGGGCGCGCGACGGCGTCGTGGGTGAGGAGTTCGGCGGATCTCTGAGCCGCTCCGGCCGGCAGTGGGTGGTCGACCCCATCGACGGCACCAAGAACTTCGTGCGCGGCGTGCCCGTGTGGGCCACCCTCATCGCGCTGCTGATCGACGGCGAGCCCGTCGTCGGCGTCGTCTCCGCCCCCGCCCTGCACCGTCGCTGGTGGGCCGCGGCCGGCCAGGGCGCCTTCGCGGGCACCTCGCTCACGCGTGCTCAGCGGATCACCGTGTCCGGCGTGGACCGGGTCGAGGACGCGTCGCTGTCCTTCTCCTCGATCGAGGGCTGGCGCGAACGCGGCTCGATCCGCGCGTTCCTGCAGCTCACCTCGGACGTGTGGCGCGTGCGCGGCTTCGGCGACTTCTGGTCCTACATGCTCGTCGCCGAGGGCGCCGTGGACATCGCGGCCGAGCCCGAGCTCGAGCTGCATGACATGGCCGCTCTGGTGCCGATCGTGCGCGAGGCCGGCGGCCGCTTCACCTCGCTGGACGGCGAGGACGGCCCGTTCGGCGGGCACGCGCTGGCCACGAACGGCCTGCTCCACGACGACGTCCTCGCCCGCCTGCGCACGGGTGACGAAACCGAGGACGGCGCCTGATGGCCGCGCGGGGGGAGCCGGCGGCCGACCGGAGGGGCGGGCGCGGGACAGATCGCCGGCCCCGCACTGCGGGTGCGGTGGCCCTCGGCGGTGCCGCGGGCGTGCTGTGCGGTGTGGGGGTGATGAACGCGGTGACCGCGCTGGCCGGGGCGCCGAACTTCCGCGGCGCGTTCGGCGGCGCGTTCGGGGTGGTCGACGTCCTCGTCCAGGCCCTGCCGCTGTTCGTGGTGAACGTGCTCGGCTCGTTCCTGCTCGGCCTGCTGTGGGCGGCCTCGCGACGCCGCGGGCCGGACTGGCGTCCACGCCTGGTGGCGGGGCTGGGAACCGGCTTCCTCGGTGCGTTCACCACCATCTCCAGCGCCGTCGCCCTGGCGCTGTGGCCGGTGCGGCTGGGCGCCGCGGCGTCCGGGGCGGGTGTCGTCCTCGCCGCGGCGGCCTCGGTGCTGCTGGTGCTCGCGCTGATGGCTGCACTCTCGACGGCGGCGGCCGTGCTCGGCCTGCACGCCGGGGGCGCCCCGGGGTCGCGCGTGGTCGGGACGGATCGTTCGGAGGAGGACGCATGAGCGGCGCGGGATACGAGGTCTTCGCTCTCTTCCAGGGGGCCCTCCTGGCCTGCCTCGCGGCGGGCGGGGCGCTCGGCGCCCTGGCGCGCGGGCGCCTGACCGACCGGCTCGGCCCCCGGGGTCTGCTCACCGCCAACACGACGGCGGCCCTGCTCCTCGGCGTCACCGTCGGCCTGGCCGTGCCGGAGCTGGTGTACGCGTCCGGGGGCTGGGGCGACGGGCAGGCGCTCATGCTCGTCGCGGCGGTGTCCGCCGTGGTGTCCGGGTTCTGCCTCGCCCTGGGGACGTGGTCCACCGTGGCCGCTGAGGCCGCCGACGCCGTGCTCGCCCGTCGATGGGGCGCGGCCGCCCGCCTGTGGGCCGCGCATCTGGGGCTGGGGCTGGTGGCCGTCGTCGTCGGCTGGGGCGCCGGCCTGGGGCTGCACACCGTCCTGGCCGGCTGAGGGACGGGCCGCCGCACACCGGGCGCGGACACGACGAAGGCCCCGGAATCGTGACGATTCCGGGGCCTTCCCGTGGTGGTGAGTGGAGCCGGCGGGAATTGAACCCGCGTCCGATGAGGTGTTGCCAGGTCTTCTCCGGGCGCAGTCTGCTGTGGGTGTTGCTCGGTCCTGGCCGTCCCGCAGACGGGCGGCCAACCCGGACCCAGCCGGATTGATGTCGGCGTCACGACCCCCGGCGAGGGTGACGCCCAGTGGCTATCTAGCTGACGCCACGATCCGAGGCGACAGCGACCTCGGGGTGACGGACTCGATCACTGATCAGGCAGCGAGAGCGAAGTCAGTGCGCTTGGATTCGGCACTTATTGGTTTGCAGAGAGCGTTTGACGAGATGACTCTGCATCCTCGGCCCGCTTCTCCCGACGCGACACACACCGTCGAAACCGATCGGCCCCATGGGGGCGACTCCTCTATGAGGTTGTCAATCACCACTGCAGGCGGAGGGCGCGAGGCCCGCCGGTCCTGAAACCGGCCCTGCGAGAGATACAACGTAGCACGCCCCCGAGGCATTCCCAAGGGGTCCACCGCGCTCAGGCCACGCCGGCGCGCCGGTTGCGCATCCGCATGGCCCGCTGGGCCTCGCGGTTGTCCTGCTGCTCGCGCAGCTTGTGCCGCTTGTCGTATTCGCGGTTGCCGCGCGCGACGCCGATCTCCACCTTCACGCGCCCGTTCAGGAAGTACAGGGACAGCGGCACGATGGTCAGGCCCGGATCCTGGATCTGGCGGGAGATCTTCGTCAGCTCGGCGCGGTGCAGCAGCAGCTTGCGGCGGCGGCGGGCGGCGTGGTTGGTCCACGAGCCGTTGAGGTACTCCGGGATGTAGACCTGCTCGAGCCACAGCTCGTCCCGGTAGAAGACCGCGAAGCCGTCCACGAGCGAGGCCTTGCCCTCGCGCAGCGACTTCACCTCGGTGCCGGTGAGCACCATGCCGGCCTCGTACGTGTCGAGGATGGTGTAGTCGTGGCGCGCCTTCTTGTTGTTGGCGATCACCTGGCGTTCGCCGGGGGCCGGCTGCTTGGCGGCCTTGCCCTTGCTGTTCTTGCCCATGGCCTCACGTCCTTCCAGCGTCCACGGCGACGGCCGCGCCCCGATCAGGGCGCGGCCGTCCAGTCTATCCCGTGCCGGCCCGATGCCCGCCGAGGCGGTGCGCCGGGGCCGCGGGGCGGCGTCGTCGGCTCAGTCCAGCGGCGCGCCGGTGAGCGCGCGGACCTGCTCCTCGGTGATGCCGGGCGCGGTCTCCACGAGCGCCAGGCGGGGCTGTTCCGGGGTGCCGACGACGTCGATCACGGCCAGGTCCGTGATGATGCGGTCGACGACGGCGCGGCCGGTCAGCGGCAGGGTGCACTGGTCGACGATCTTGGGGGTGCCGTCCTTGGACACGTGGTCCATCATGACGATCACGCGGCCGGCGCCGTGGACGAGGTCCATCGCACCGCCCATGCCCTTGACCATCTTGCCGGGCACCATCCAGTTGGCCAGGTCGCCCGCGGCGGAGACCTCCATGCCGCCCAGGACGGCGACGTCGATCTTGCCGCCGCGGATCATGCCGAAGCTCAGCGCGGAGTCGAAGAAGGACGCCCCCGGGTTCACGGTGACGGTCTCCTTGCCCGCGTTGATCAGGTCCGGGTCCACGGCGTCCTCCGTGGGGTACGGGCCCGTGCCGAGGATGCCGTTCTCGGACTGCAGCACCACGGACCGCCCGGCGGGGATGTGGTTGGGGATCAGCGTGGGCATGCCGATGCCGAGGTTGACGTAGGCGCCGTCCGGCAGCTCCTGCGCGGCGCGGGCCGCCATCTGGTCGCGGCTCAGGCCCCGGGGGCGCCCGGTGGTCTGCTCGCTCATGCCCGCCCCTCCCCCGACGCGCGCACGGTGCGCTTCTCGATCCGCTTCTCGATGTCCGTGCCGACCTCCACGATCCGGTGCACGAAGACACCGGGCAGGTGCACGTCATCCGGGTCGATCTCGCCGGGCTCGACGAGCTCCTCCACCTGCGCGATGCACACGCGGCCGGCCATGGCCGCGGGCGGGCCGAACTGGCGGGTGGCCTTGCGGAACACGAGGTTGCCGTGGCGGTCGCCCTTCCACGCGTGCACGAGGGAGAAGTCGGTGACGATGGAGCGTTCGAGCACATAGGTCTCGGGCTCGTCCGGGGTCTGGCTGAGGTAGCCCTCGCCGAGCACGAACGTGTCCGTGGGCTTGGCCTGCGAGGACTTCACCACGGTGCCGTCCGCGTCGTAGCGCATGGGCAGGCCGCCTTCGGCCACCTGGGTGCCGACGCCGGAGCGGGTGTAGAACGCCGGGATGCCGGCGCCGCCGGCGCGGAGCTTCTCCGCGAGGGTGCCCTGCGGGACGAGCTCCACCTCGAGCTCGCCCTTGAGGTACTGGCGGGCGAACTCCTTGTTCTCCCCCACATAGGAGGAGGTCATCTTCCGCAGCCGGCGCGCGCCGAGCAGGATGCCCAGGCCCCAGCCGTCCACGCCGCAGTTGTTGGAGACGACGGACAGGTCCGTGGCGCCCTGCTCGAGCAGGGCCTCGATGAGCTGCACGGGGTTGCCGGAGAGCCCGAAGCCGCCGACGGCCAGGGACGCGCCGTCCGGCACGTCCGCCACCGCCTCGGCGGGCGTGGCCACGGTCTTGTCGAGAGCCATGTCCGGGGTCCTTTCTGTCAGGGGCGGTCTGTCAGCGGAAGAGGATCAGGGCCTCGCCCTGGCCGCCGCCGCCGCAGAGCGAGACGGCCGCGCGGCCGCCGTCGCGCCGGTCGAGCTCGAGGGCGGCGTGCAGGGCCAGCCGGGCGCCGGAGGCGCCGATCGGGTGGCCCAGGGCGATGGCGCCGCCGTGGATGTTGGTCTTCTCGTGCGGGTAGCCGAGGTCGCGCAGGGACTGCACGGCCACCGCGCCGAACGCCTCGTTGATCTCGATGAAGTCAAGGTCGGCCACGTCCCAGCCCTGCTTCCGCACCGCCGCGGCGATCGCGTCCGAAGGCTGCGAGTGCAGCTGCGAGCTGTCCGGGCCGGCGGTCTGGCCGGGTGCGCCCACCGTGGCGAGGATCGTCAGGCCCTTCTCCTCGGCGAAGGCCCGCGAGGTCACCACGAGGGCGGCGGCGCCGTCGGACAGGGGCGAGGAGTTGCCGGCCGTGATGGTGCCGTCCTTCGCGAACGCCGGGCGCAGGGCGCCCAGCGACTCGGCGGTCGTGTCCGGGCGGACCCCTTCGTCCTGGGAGACGACCAGCGGGTCGCCCTTGCGCTGCGGGATCTCCACCGGGGCGATCTCGCCCTCGAAGACGCCCTCGGACTGGGCCCGGGCGGCCCGCTGGTGCGAGGCCGCGGCGACCTCGTCCTGCTCGGCGCGGGCGATGTTCCGCTCGCCGTTGCCGGACTCGGTCAGCTCGCCCATGGCCTCGTGGCTCAGGGAGTCGGTGAGGCCGTCCCACGCGACGGCGTCGAGCATGGTGGCCGGGCCGTACTTGAAGCCCTTGCGCGCGCCGGGCAGCAGGTGCGGGGCGTTGGTCATGGACTCCTGACCGCCGGCCACCACCACGTCCGCCTCGCCGAGGCGGATGAGACGGGCGGCGTCGATCACGGCGGTGAGGCCGGACAGGCACACCTTGTTGATCGTCATGGCCGGGACGTTCAACGGGATGCCCGCGGCGAGCGCGGACTGGCGGGCCGGGTTCTGGCCCGCGCCGGCCTGCACGACCTGGCCCATGTAGACCATGTCCACGTCCTCGGGGGCCACGCCGGCGCGCTCGAGCGCGTGCGTGATCGCGTGGGCGCCCAGGTCCACGGCGCGCAGGTCGGCCTGCTGCGAGAGCAGCCGGGTGAAGGGCGTGCGGGCACCGCCCACGATCACGGCATCGGTGGGCTGAGGCTGGGGCAGCTCGGCGGTCATGCGGTCCTCCTGGGACGTTCAACTCGGTTCATCACGATTCACTCAAATGCAGTCTATGACCCCGGTCACAGGCGCGCCAGGGAGCGACGCGTCTGTGACGGCGCGCCGCGGCACAGGGACCACGACGGCCCGCACCCGCAGCGCGCGGGTGCGGGCCGTCGTCGGGACGTCCGGGGATCGGGCCGGAGCCTCAGAGGCCCTGGCCGGTGGGCGAGACGAGGATCTTCACGGCCGTCTCGTTGTGGTGGATGAGGGTCTCGAAGCCCTGGTCGACCAGGTCGTCGAGGCCGATCTTGCCGGTGATGAACGGCGCGAGGTCCACGGCGCCGTCCTCGACCATGCGGATGGTGTCCGCGTGGTCGTTCGCGTACGCGATGGTGCCGCGCAGGTCGATCTCCTTCATCACCAGCTTGTGCAGGGCCACGGCGGGCTCGTGGCCCCAGATGGACTCGTTGACGATCACCCCGCCGGGACGCACCGCGTCCAGCAGCATGTCCAGCACCACGTCCACCGAGGTGCACTCGAAGCCCACGTCCGCGCCCTGGCCGTCGTGCAGCTCGCGGATCTTCGCGGGCACGTCCACCTCGCGGGGGTCGAATGCCTCGTCTACCACGCCGGCCTCGAGCACCTTCTGGCGGCGCAGCTCCGAGAGCTCGGAGACGTACACCGTCAGGCCCTTGCCCTTGAGCACGGCCGCCGTGAGCGCGCCGATGGGGCCGGCGCCACCGATCACTGCCACGCCCGACGTCGGAGAGCCGGCCCGCACCCACGCGTGGTGGGCCACGGAGAGCGGCTCGATGAGCGCGGCCTGGTCGAGAGGCACGGAGTCGGCCACCGGGTGGACCCAGCGGCGCTGCACCGCGATCTGCTCGGCCAGTCCGCCGCCGTCGCCGCCCAGGCCGATGAAGTTCATGTCCGGCGCGAGGTTGTAGTCCGGTCGGTCCCGGTCCTCCTCGCGCACGATGTACGGCTCCACGACGACCTTCTGGCCGACCTCGAGGTCCGTGACGCCCTCGCCCAGGGCGGCGACGGTGCCGGACATCTCGTGGCCGAGCGTGACGGGGGCGGCGTCGCCGGAGATCGGGTGCGGGTGCCCGGCCGGCGGGATGAAGATCGGGCCCTCGAGGTACTCGTGCAGGTCCGTGCCGCAGATGCCGCACCACGCGACGTCCACGAGGACCTGCCCCGGGCCGGCCGTGGGCGAGTCGATCTCCTCGATGCGGATGTCCTTCTTGCCGTGCCAACGGGCGGCGCGCATGGTCATGCTGGTCGACCTCCTGGGTGGGAATGGAGTCTGGTGCCGGACCGGCGCGCGGGGGCGCCTGCCCGGTGCTTCGAGCATCCCACCGGGCCGGTCTCCCGGGCCAGGCCCGAGGCCCCTGCGGGGGCTTGAACGGCGACGCCGGCCGGCGCCTCACTGCGGAGGTGCGGGCCGGCGTCGTGGTGGCCCGGGCGACGGGGCCGTGCCGCGGGGCTCAGTCCTCCTGGGCGGCCTTGACCTGCTCGGCGCGCCAGCGGATCCCGGCGTCCACGAAATCGTCGATGTGGCCGTCGAACACGGAGGAGGGGTTGCCCTCCTCGTGGCCCGTGCGCAGGTCCTTGACCATCTGGTACGGGTTCAGCACGTAGGAGCGCATCTGGTCGCCCCAGGACGCCTTGACGTCGCCGGCCATCTCCTTCTTCTTCGCGTCCTCCTCGGCCTTGCGCAGCAGCAGCAGGCGAGACTGGAGCACGCGCAGGGCGGCGGCACGGTTCTGGATCTGCGACTTCTCGTTCTGCATGGACACGACGATGCCGGTGGGCAGGTGCGTCATGCGGACGGCGGAGTCCGTGGTGTTCACGGACTGGCCGCCGGGGCCCGAGGAGCGGAACACGTCCACCTTGATCTCGGACTCGGGGATCTCGATGGAGTCGTCCGACTCGATCAGCGGCACCACCTCGACCGCCGCGAAGGACGTCTGGCGGCGGCCCTGGTTGTCGAAGGGGCTGATGCGCACGAGGCGGTGCGTGCCGGCCTCCACGGAGAGGGTGCCGAACGCGAAGGGCGCGTTGACCTCGAAGGTGACGGACTTCAGGCCGGCCTCCTCCGCGTAGGAGGTGTCCATGACCTTGGTGGACCAGCCGCGCTGCTCAGCCCAGCGCAGGTACATGCGCATGAGGGTCTCGGCGAAGTCGGCCGCGTCCACGCCGCCGGCGCCCGCGCGGATGGTCACGACGGCGTCGCGCTGGTCGTACTCGCCGCTGAGCAGCGTGACGACCTCGAGTTCCTCCAGGGCCTTGCGGATGGAGGTCAGCTCCTGGTTCGCGTCGTCGAGGAGGGAGGGCTCGTCCTCCTCCGCGGCGAGCTCGACCATGGTCTCCAGGTCCTCGATGCGGCTCTCCAGGGAGGTGATGCGCTTGAGGTCCGTCTGACGGTGGGAGAGCTTGGAGGTGACCTTCTGGGCCTCCTCCGGGTCGTCCCAGAGGTCCGGTGCGGAGGCCTGCTGCTCCAGTTCGGCGATGTCCGCCTTGATGCGGTCGAGGTCCGAGACCTGCTCGATGGAGGCCAGGGTGTGGCGCAGGGAGTCGATCTCCGCGGAGAAGTCAGTGTCAGCCATGATTCGGCCAGCCTACCGCGTGGGGTGGACGCCGGTCGTGTGCCAGCGGCGGATCGCCGCCGCGACGGCCTCGGGCTCCGTGACGTGCGGCCAGTGGCCCGTGCTGACATCGACGACGGTGGCGTGCTGCGTGACCGCGTCCAGGTCCCGTTGGTGGACGTCCCGGGTGCTGCGCACGTATAGCGTCGGGACGGTGATGCCGGCCCAGAGGGCACGGGTGTCCGCGGCGAGGACGGCGGCCCAGAGCTCGCGCATCGGATGGTCCGGCGTGGCGTCCAGGTCGGTCAGGATCCGCTCGCGCCACGGCTCCGGGACGAGGAGGTCCCGCGCGAGCGAGGCGCGGAGCACGCTCCGCCAGTCCGGGCGGGCGGCGAGGCGGGCCTTGGCCGCCCGGGCGGCCAGGGCGGTGTCCGTCACCGGGACGTTCGAGTCGATGACCACGAGGGCGCGGGGCCGCACCAGCCCGTCGGCGACGGCGCGCAGCGCGATGACCCCGCCCGTGCTGTGGCCGATCAGCAGCCCCGGCACGGGGCCGGCCTGCGCCGCCCAGGTGCGGGCGGCGTCGAGGACGGGGTCCGCATCGGTCGCCGGCCGTGCGGCCCGGGGGCGGCCCTGACCGCCGGCGTCCGTGCCCGGGTGGCCGGGCAGGGCGGGCGAGGCGGCGAGGTCGGCCACGGCGCCGAGGGCGTCAGCAAGGGGCTCGAAGTGGGCGGGCCGGCCACCGATGCCGTGGAGGAAGCGGATCACCGGGCCAGGCTAGTGCGACTGCTGCCCGTCGCCTCGAGGGGGACCGACAGGGGCAGTGTCCCCGCGAACGGGCCGGTCATGGCGAACAGATCGGCCCGGGCGTCGAGGGTGACGACGACGGTGGTGCCGTCGTCGGCCACGCGGGCGTTCATCCCGCCGAGCCCGGGCACGGCCTCCTGGGCACCGACGGCCGCGAGGTGTGCGCTGGCGGAGGCGGCGACGTCGTCGTCGGAGAGCACGACGCCCGGGCCCTCCCCCAGCCGGAAGCCGAGCTCCTCTGCCCCGGCGATGGCGGCCGAGTCCGCGAGCGACTGCAGGCGGCGGTGCTGCAACTGCACGGTGGTGACCGCGAGCATGACCAGCATGAGGGCCACGAGCACGGCGCACAGGCCGACGGTGAGGACGGTGGTCTGCCCGTCGTCGTGACCCAGGCGAGCGGTGAGGCGGCGGCGCATCAGAACCTCGGCACAGTCTGCCGGGCGTCGGAACCCACCGTCACGGGGGTCAGCGACCACGCTGCCGGCGTGAGAGGGACGGGCACCCCCACGTCCACCCGCACGGCGACGACCTCGCCCGGTTCGAGCGTGCCACAGCCGCCCTGATCGCAGCCGACGGTCAGGTCGTACTGGCCGGCGCCCACGCCGTAGTCGGCCAGCGTGAGCTCGACGGTGGCGTGGGCGGCGCCTGCGCTGGGGTGATCAGCCTCGGCGACCACGGCCTTGACGGCCTGGTCAGCGGCGGCGACCGAGGCGAACGCCGCGGCCTGGACCTGGGAGACGTAGATCATCAGGTACACCACGGGGATCAACAGGACGAGGGTGAGGCCCAGGAATTCGACCGTGGCCGCTCCCCGCTCGTCGCGGACGTCATTGACGGAACGCATGACCGCTCACCTCCACGGGGATCGGGCCCGGCAGGAACCCCAGGCCGGGCAGCGAGCTCGAGACCGTGACGCGCAGGACCGGGACCCCGTCCTGGCTGGTGAGCTCCGCGGCGACGTCGGCCCCGGACTGGCCGGGCACGCCGGCCGAGAGCAGCTCCCGAGCCCGCTGGACGCCGTCCTCGGGGCTCCGGTCCGCGAGCGCCCCGTACCGGGCGCCGGCGGAGGCGGCGTCGATCATCACGTTGCGCGTGTGGATCACGACGCCGGCCTGGAGCAGCGCCGCGAAGAGCAGGACGACCAGGGTCATCACCATGGTGGACTCGGCCACCGCGGCGCCCCGGTCGTCCCGCCAGCGGACACCCGTGTGGCCGCCACGGGGCGCCTGCGCGCCGTGGGCAGCACCCCGGGGCATGCTCAGCCGCCCTGGGACACCTGGGAGATGGCCTGGTTGAACAGTCCCTGGAGCGCCGGCAGGGCGAGGGCCAGCAGGCCGGCCACGAGCACGGCGGACATGAGGGTGATCATCACCCAGCCGGGGACGTCGCCGCGCTCGTCGCGGACGTCGTCGTGGATGAGGGCGCGCAGGGCGGCCAGGACGGTGATGGCGTGGTGGTGGAGCATGGTCCCCTCCTCGGGTGGCCGGCCGCCCGTGCGGCCGGAGTGGATGGTGATCGTGGGTGGATGGATGGACTATTCAGTTGTGGGTCTTCAGAACCCCAGGCGCATCAGGGAGATGCCGGGGAAGACGGCGAAGATCACCGTGAGCGGGAGGATGCCGAACACGAGGGGCACCATCATCTGTATCTCCTTCCGGCCGGCGGCCTCCATGAGCTCGCGGCGACCCATCTCACGCACGTCCTGGGCCTGCGCGCGCAGGACGTCGGCGAGGGGCGTGCCGCGGTCGAGCGCGATGAGCACGCCCCCGATGAACCGTTCGACGGGGGCCAGCTGCACGCGCCGTCCCATGGCCTTGAGCGCCGCGGACAGCGACGCCCCGGCACGCATGTCGGCGAGCGTGGTGCGGAACTCGCCGGCCAGCTCCCCGCGCGCCGTCCCCGCGATGCGTTCGAGCGCTCCGGCGGCGCTCTCCCCCGCGCCCACCGAGAGCGCGAACAGCTCGGCCACGGACGGGAACTCGGAGAGGATGGCCTCGCGCCGCCGTCGCACCCGCAGGGAGAGCAGCTGCTCCCGGAGCAGGAACCCGGCCATGCCGCCGGCGATCACGAGGGCGACCCCCGTGATCACCGGCACGCGGCCCGTGACGGTGAGGCTGAGCGCGAGGACGGCCGCCACGGCGGCCCCCGCGGCTCCGCTCAGGACCTGCTGGGCACGGAAGTCCGTCGACGTGACCGCGAGCCCCGCGGCGGCCAGCTTGCGGTCGAGCGCCACCCCGCCCGGGGAGATGCGCTGGACCCAGCCGACTCCGGCCTGCACCACGGGATCGAGGATGCGTCCCCACGCTCCCCAGGGTGAGGCGCCCGCACGTTCCTCCTCGAGGAGGCGGGAGGCCGGGATGTGGTGGCGCAGCTGCGGTTCGACCCGTTGCTCGAGGCTGGGGCGCCAGCCCACCGGCTGGGTGACCAGGATGAGGAGCAGTCCCGCCCCGAGGGTGAGGCCCAGGAGCGCGGCCCAGATCAGCGCGGACGTCATGCGAACACCCGCTTCTCCCGGGGCAGCGCGCCGATGCGGAGCATGACGCGGTAGCAGACGACGGAGGCCACCATGCCGGCGAGGAGCACGGCCCCGCCGGCGGCGGACCGGTAGGCCGCGACCGCGGCGGGCTGGGTCCCCAGCAGCAGGAGCACGAGCCACGGGGCGCACACCGCCAACCGGGCCGCGTTCACGGTCCACGACTGCCGGGCCTCGAGCTCGGCGCGGATGCGGGCGTCCTGCCGGAGGAACTCGGAGAGGGTCTGCAGCAGACGGCCGATGTCGGCGCCGCCGACCTCGCGGGTCAGGCGCAGCGAGACCACCAGGCGGTCCGCGACGGGGTCGGCCATCCGGGCCTTGAGCCGGTCCAGTGCGTCCACGAAGCGGGCTCCGGCCCGGTAGTCCCGGGCGAACTGCTGGAACGGCTCGCGCAGCCCCTCCGGCCCGGTCTCCCCGAGCTGGATGAGCGCCTCCGGGAGAGTCAGGCCCGCGCGGATGGCCGACCGGGCGTGGTCGATCGCGTCCGGCCACAGCTCGCGCAGTGCCGTGGACCGCCGGCGGGCCTGCCAGGACAACAGCAGCCAGGGCACGGCCGCGCCGAAGACGGCGAAGCACGCGGCGATGGTCCACGTACTGGTCAGCGACAGGACGAGCAGCCCGACCACGAGACCGCCGACGGCCATGGCGGACACGACGCCGGCCGGGCTGAGACGCTGGATGCCGGACTGGGCGATCAGCACACGCAGGCGCGAGTCGGGGCGGGCGGCCCCGGGTTTCTCCGTGGGAGGGGACCAGAGGGACCACCACAGCAGGAACAGGCCGCAGCCGAGCGCGAGCCCCAGCAGCGCGGCCATCAGCGCAGCCCCACCAGCTCGTGGACGTCCACGCCGCGACGGGCGAGCGCCTCGAACTCCAGGTTCGCACCCTCGTTGAGGCGCAGGTCGCCCTCGGCGTCACGCTGGAAGAGCGCCGACGTCTCGATGACCCCGCCCTCCACCCGTGAGCCGACGGTGAGGATCTCCCGCACCCGCCGGCGGCCCTGACGGTCGCGCTCGCAGTGCACGACGACGTCGATGCACGTGGCGACCGTCGGGACGACGAAGTCCCGGGAGATGTTCTCCCCGGCCAGCAGCGGCAGCGTGCAGAGCTTCGTGAGCGCGTCCGCGGCCGAGTTCGCGTGGATCGTGCACATGCCGGCCAGGCCGGAGTTCAGAGCGACGAGCATGTCCAGCGCCTCGGCCTCGCGCACCTCGCCGACGATCAGGCGGTCCGGGCGCATCCGCAGCGCCTCCTTGACGAGGCGACGCAGCGGGATCTCGCCGTGGCCCTCCAGGTTCGGCTGGCGGCACTGCAGCCCGACGACGTCGCGCACCGGGATCTGCAGCTCGAAGATCTCCTCCACGGTGATCACCCGCTCCCGCGGGCCGATGGCCGAAGCCAGGCAGTTGAGCAGGGTGGTCTTGCCCGCCTGGGTGGCCCCGCTGACGAGGATGTTCATGCCCGCGTCCACGGCCGCGTCCAGGAAGCGGGCCGCCGTCGGAGTGAGGGAACCGCCCCGGACGAGGTCGTCCAGCCGGCGCGCCCGGGCGATGAACTTCCGGATGTTCACGGCCCAGTGCCGCCGCGTGATGTCGGGGATGGCCACGTGCAGGCGCGAACCGTCTGGCAGGGCCGCGTCGACGAACGGCATCGACAGGTCCAGCCGCCGGCCCGAGGACTTCAACATGACTTCGACGAGGTCCTGCACCTCCTCCTCGGTCAGGACGATGCCCGTCAGCTCGGAGCGGCCGGACCGCGCGCAGTAGACGGCGTCCGGCGCGTTCAGCCAGATCTCCTCCACGGAGGGATCGTCCATGAGCCGCTGGAGCGGCCCGAGGCCCGCGATGCGGTCGAACAGGTCCTGCCGCGCCGCCACGGGATCCTCCAGGTCCGGCAGCGAGCTGACCATCGCGCGGGACTCGTAGTCCGCGGCCGCGTCCTGGATGAGCGTCAGGACCCGGGCGTGCTCACGCTGCGGGTCGATGCCCTGCCGCCGGACGATCTCCCGGATCTCGTCCTCGAGAATGCGCACCGCATCCATGTGTCCCTCCTGTGCCCGATTCGGCGCCATCCCCAGCGCCGCACATGTCTCGATCAGGAAGATACCCCGTTCCGTCGATGCGTGTGGTCCAGGACACCATGACTGTGGACAACGTGGCGGCGGTCCCGTTCGACGGGGAGTTGTCCACAGGCCGCCCGAACCGCCATCAGGCCGTGGCAGGGTCGTCCCCAGGCGGCCGGACGGGCCGGTCGCCGGTCTCAGGAGGGAGGGGCGGGGATGGCCTGGAGCGTGCGGATCCTGGGCGGGGCCGCTCCCGAGACATGGCGGGTGGAGCACTTCCCCGCCGACGCGGACGAGCAGGACCGGGCGGTGCGGGAACGTTTTCCCGCCCGGTCGCTGCACCGGTGCGCTGCCGGGCCGCGCAGCGTGACGTACGCGGAACGGGTCGGGAGTGCACCGGCCCGGGGGCCGGAGCTCGCGGTGGTCACCGAGCACGGACCCGACGCCGGCCGCCTCGTCCCTCTGGGGGAGGGCGGGTTGAGCACGGGACGCGGTGGGGCGCGGCTGCTGCTGGACGACCCCTCTGCCCCGTCGCGGCCGATGCGTCTGCGGCTCGCGCCCACCGGGCTGCACGTCCACGACGGTCCTCGGGACACCGGACGCCTGTGGGACGGCCGCAGCCCGCTCCCTGTGGGCCGGACCGCCCTGGGCCTGGTCCGCGGGCCCGGGGCCGCCCTGCCGCGGCCGGTCACGCCGGAGCCGCCCGCCGTCGACCTCGGATCCCCACCGGCCCGGCAGTCCGTCGTGATCCCGCTGGTGGCGGCCCTGGGCCCGCTGGTGCTCGGGGTCGCCCTGGTCCTGATGATGGGCAACCCGGTGTTCCTGCTGTTCGGTGTGCTGTCCGTGACGGTGGCGCTGGTCATGCTGGCGATGCAGCGCCGTACCCGGCTGCGGCATGCGCGGCTGCTCGCCGCCCGCGCGGACGCGGTCGTGCGCCGGCGGGCTCAGGCGGCACTGAGCCCCGGTGCGGTGGCCCGCGCCGTCCGCTCCGGCACGACGGACCGCTTCGGGCTGACGTCGGGGGCCGACGAGGCCGTGGCGGTCTCGTGGGGTTCCGGCGTCGGGGCGCTGTCCCTGTCGCGGGACGACCCGGACGAGGCCTGGGTGGAGGCCGTCACGTCGCGGCGCACCGTGATGACGACGTCACCGCCGGCGTCGCGCGTCGTCGTGGTCGGGCCGCCGCGCGATGTGGCCGGGGCCTGCCGGTGGGCGGTGTTCCAGCTCCTGCGGCACGCGGTGGCCGCCGACGGCGCGTTCGTCGTGGAGGCCGGCGGAGTCCGCCGCATCTGGTGGTCGGGCGGGTCCGGCCCGCGCGTGCTGGTGACGGCCCCTGAGGACGCGGCACTGGATCCGGCGTGGCGAGCGTGGCGGGCCGCCATCGGCGACGACGCGGGGACGACGCCCACGGCCCGGGCGGATCTGCCCTGGACGCGGTACGACTTCACCGGGCCGCCGCCTGCGCCGGGGGACGCCGTCGTCGACCTGCGCGGGCGCACCGTCACGGTCCCCGCCGAACAGCAGCGCTTCGAGGACGTGGCCGCCGACGGCCTCGCCGACGGCATCCTGGTCGCCTGGTTGACCGAGCTGGCCGACGACGTCGTGGACCTCGGCCTGCTGCCCACCGACGACGGGGACGGCACGCTCACACCACCGGGGCAGGTGGGCGGCCGCGATGCCGTCGACCGGCTCACCGTGACCCTCGCCCGGAGCGGCGACGAGACGGGCGTCCTCGAGATGGACCTGGCCGCCGACGGTCCGCACCTGCTCATCGCGGGCACCACGGGATCCGGGAAGTCGGATCTCCTGCTGTCCCTCCTGCTGGGGGCTGCAGCGCACCACCCGCCGGCCGAGGTTGCGTTCCTGCTGCTGGACTTCAAGGGCGGCGCGTCGTTCGGTCCGCTGGGCGCGCTCCCCCACACGATGAGCCTGGAGACCAACCACGTGGGGGCGGCCTCGTTGCGGGCGCTGAGCGCCATCCGTGCGGAGCTGCATCGCCGCGAGGCCCTCTTCGCGGAGGCCGGGGTCAGCGACTATCCCGGCTTCCGCCGCCGCCATCCAAACGCGGCGCTGCCTCGGCTCATCGTGGCGATCGACGAACTGCGCGTGCTCGTGGACGACCACCCGGACGCGGCCGCCGTCCTGCAGCGTCTGGCCGCCACGGGCCGTTCCCTCGGCTTCCACCTCATCCTCGCCACGCAGCGGGCCACGGGTGCGGTGGGCTCGGACCTGCGCTCGAACCTGGGCAGCACGATCGCCCTGCGCACCGCGACGGAGCAGGAGTCGTGGGATCTCGTGGGCACGGCCGCCGCGGCCCGGCTCGACCCGCGCCGCCCCGGCTCCGCGATCCTCTCGACGGCGGGGCGCCCGACGGTCTCGTTCCGCGCGTCCCAGTGGACGGTCGACGGCGGTACGCCCGTGTGGCGGCGGCTGGGCGAGACCGCGGCCGCCCCGGCCGTCGCCCCCTGGGAGGCCGTCGTCTCGGTCCTGGTGGAGAACTACGCGGCGGGTGACTGGCCGACACCTCCGCCCGCGGTCACCCCCGCCCTGCCGGAGCGCTGGGTGCCGGACCGCAGTCGCCGGGCCGAGGCCACGGCCCTGGCCCTGCTCGACGACGCGGCCCACGGCCGGCACCGTCCGTGGCGGTGGCCGACCGGCGCGGAGGGACGCACCGCGTGGATCATCGAGGCCGCGGGAGGTCGCGCGGAGACGCTGGCCGCCGTCGTCGAGGTGGCGATGCGAAGCGGCCGGCCGGCGGCCGTGCTGGACGGCACCGGGGAGGCCACGGCGGCCGCGCGGTCCGGGCTGCCGGTGCTGACCCCGGACGCTGAGGGAGCCGGGGAGGCCGTCCTGGCCCGCCTGCGCGAACTCGCGGCCGCCGGCGGCACGGCCGTGATCACGGGCTGGAACGCGTGGTCCGGCCTGCGCGTCGGGGACACCTACCGCACGGTCGAGGAGGACGTGCACGACTGGCTCGGCCGTCCGGCGGCCGCCGGGCTGCGTTTGGCGGTGTTCGGCGGCCGCGAGCTGGCGACGGGCCGGCTGCTGCTGCACCTGCCCCACCGCTTCTTCGTGCCGGCCGGGACGAACGCCGAGCACCGGCTCGTCTGGCCCCGGCTGACCGAGGTCGAGCCCCTGCCGGGCCGGGCCGTGCACATCAGTCCCGCCGTCCCCGAGCCCGGGATGCCCTGCCAGCTCGCGTCTCCCGCCCCGGCGTGACCGCGCTGTCGGCGATGCTCTTGTGACCGCAGCGGGCGAGTGGGCCGGGAGCAGTCGGACATAGCGCCCCTTCGTCGCCGTGCGCCCGAAGGGGGATGCCGCATCGGCTCATGCCGTCGTCGCAGTCGACCGGATGGCTCCCGGGACCACAGACAGCACACCACCGGAGGTGCAGATCCGTGAGCCCGCACCAGCCAGCGTCAGGACGGCGACCTCTCGGCCGCGGCATCGTCCGACGATGATGTCCTGGAGGACGCAGGACGGATGAAGCGAGGGGGCCGCTGCCCGCTCATGCCTCGAGCGGCCCCGTCATCGTTCGCACGGGTGGCTCGGCACTCATGCAGAAGATTCCTCGCCACTCGCTCGCGCAGTCTCCGACCGCGCGACGTGAAGACTGAGACGGTGCTGCCCTGGGGTCACCGCGACGAGAACCCAGGGCACCAGCCGGGGAAGCACCGCGCTTGCACTCCACGCAATGAGCGCCAACTCGCCCGCGGCTGAAGACGCGAGCCACCTCACTTCTTCGCCCCCCGATCACCCACCCGCACTCTGGGGCAGCCGCTCACCGCGGTCTACGCTCTGACCCATGGCGCAGATCATCCTCTTCCACCACGCCCTCGGTCTCACGGACGGCGTGCGCGCGCTCGCCGAACAGATCACCGCCGGCGGCCACACGGTCCACACCCCGGACCTCTACGACGGCCGCACCTTCGCCACCGTGGACGAGGGTGTCGCGCACGCCCAGCAGATCGGCTTCGAGGAGATCGGTCGGCGCGGCATGCGGGCGTGTGCCGAGCACCAGGAGGCCTCCGTCGTCGCGTAGACGCATGAGGCCCCGCGTCGCCTCTTGGACGTCCGCGGGGCCCTCGTGCCCGTGTTGCAAGGTCAGGCGGCGATGGGCTCACCGTCTAGCGCGATCACCGCCAGCCGGGCCGAGGCCGGGAACCCGAACCCAACCCGCATGGTCGCGCGCACGGCGACGCGATCCGAGCTGAAGTAGGCGTCGCTCGAGACAGCCACGGTGCCCCCCCCCCCCCGCAGCACGGTGAGCACCTGGGCGTGGCCGACCACCCATGCGCGGCCAACGGGGGCGGCCGCGGACTGGATCACGGGCAGCCCCTCCACGGTCTGGGCGGCCCCGTCGTCACCTCCCCCGGCCTCCCCACCGGTCGCGCGATGGCGGCCGACTGGACGCAGGCCGAGCTTCTGCTCGTCGGCGACAACGAGCTCGTCTTTGACGGGAAGAACCGCACCGCGAACAACACATTCCGCCTCATGTACGAAGGCCGTTATGGCTTCCGAGTCAAGAGGCCATTCGACTTCGTCACGTCGCACCTGGCATGAATCGGTGAATCGTCCCGTCCGTCACCCAGGCGTGACGGACGGGATGGCTATCTGACCTCGCGGGTTTCTCATGCGTCCGGATAAGGTGGCGTTCATGGGAACACAGCAGCCACCGGCGGGGGTCAACGGCAGGTCGATGGAGGAAGGACGAACTTCAACGAACGAGCAACAACCGGAAGTGGCCGCTACACAAGAGTCCGCCTCCGCACCAGCTGGTCAAGTCGCCGCAGCGCCCCAGGAAGAACTCATCATCTCGACCGAGCCGGCCGCTCACGCCGCAGACGAAAACGGGGCATCGCCCGATGAGATCCCGACCGCCGGAACCTCGGATGAAGAGGCCGCACCGCCTCCGGCAGAAGAGCAGGCCGAGGCGCGAGAGCTGTCCCCAGGAGAGGCCTTCATAGGACGCCTCATCTTGCTGATCTCAACGTTCTCCAACCGTCAGTCCGAAGTGCTGCGGATGTCGGAACACTTCGACGAACGAGATGCAGAATTGAACGACGCGAAGCTCCGCGCCAAGAGATTGCTCACTCGCGAGCTGGCTGAAGTCGATGAGAGCGTGCTGGACCGGTATCTGCGGGTGTTCCAGTCGATTGACGAGGCGACGGGAACTGAAGCCGGTGAGCGGGAGGCGGCTCTGACCGAGGCACTCGCCGAAGTTTCAGCAGACCTACCCGAGGGCATCGAGCACACGTACATGAGCGCAGTGCTGCGTTCCCTCCGGCCCTCACTCGGTGCCCGGTTCCTGCACTCTTCTTTGCTGACGATCCTCGTATCAGAGCTCGAGATGTTCATCAATCAACTGGCGCGCGCTTGTTTCGAAGTCCATCCCGGGGCACTCGGCAAAGAAAGGACCCTCAAATGGTCAGAGATTAGCGCATTCGACTCGATCGATGAAGTCAGAGACCACCTCGTCGACGAAAGCGTGGTCGACCTCCTCCACGGCTCGATGCTCGATTGGATTGAGTTCTTCGAGGGCACCTTCAAGATCTCGCAGATCACGGCCGCGCGTACGTTCGTAGCCAGCGAGGCTGTGCAACGTAGGCACTGCATCGCGCACAATGCAGGAAGCGCATCTAGGCAATACGTTGAAAGGCTTTCAGCGTTCAAGACCGACGTGAAGGTAGGGCAGTCTCTTGATGTTGACTCCGCCTACATTGCGCGCGCGGCCGATGCGCTGATGCTCGTCGCCTACAGCCTTGTTTGGGCTCTCGGCGTGAAGCTGACTCCGGATAAGCAATGTGTACCTACGCTGCTCAGCCATCTCTCAAACCGGACGATGTTTATGCTCCAGGAACAGCGATACGACCTAGTCCGCCAGATCGTGAGCGATGCGCCACTCGCATCCATGTCCAACGTCAACGCCTACTCAGCGCTCGTGATGCAGGTCAACGGCTGGATCGCCGCGAAAGAGGTGGGCAGGTTCGCTGATGTAAGGGCTGACGTCGAACGTTTCGACGTCGCAACACGCAACAACACCTTCAAGTTGGCGAAATTCGCTCTCCTAGACCAGAACGAGGAGGGCTTGGAGCTCGCCGTGCGGATGCTTCGGGACCGTGAGATCAAGCTCTCGCACCTGCTAACCTGGCCACTACTGCGCGGCATCCGTCAGCTGTATCGTACGAAGGAACAGAACGCAGCCGAGGGCAGTTCCACTACGGTGGAAGTAACTGGAGAGGAACCGATCGTGAGCACCCCCGACCTTTGAACCACTGATCCGCTGATGGGGGCCACGCTTGGCTGCGTGGTCCCCATTTTTTCGTACTGTGCTGGAGCCCAGGCCTGGTGGTGAAGCCAATATTTTGTCGAAGCGGTTGGTCTATGTCTGGTGGGTGTCCAACTCGTCGAATCTCAAGGACCCTTCCGAGCTCCGTAACGCCCGGCCTATCTGGCTGTGGATGGCGATGGTGCTCCCGATGCTCGCGGTAGGAATCACGATCGCAGCCGCATCGTCCTGGACGTTTGAAGGCATAGTCGCTCTCAGAGAAGCCGACCCAAAGACAGCGGACATCGAAGAGCTGCGCAGCGAAGCAATCACCGCCTTCCTGACGCGCGTCACAGCGATAACAGGTATCTACGCAGCCCTCGCAGGCTTCTTTAGCATCCTCAGCCACTTCAACCTCTACGACAACAAGCCGCTAGACCTCGTGTCGAAGTCGCTGGCATTTGGCGCCGCCGCCTACCTCGCCGTGTACTCACTGATGGCGGCTCCGGGGTCTTAGTAGGGAAGCCGAATCCGGAGGTTGCTCGGCATCAGCATGGGCGTGATGCCCGCCTGGCGTGCCGCCCAGGTGGTCCCCGGCTTCCGCCCGTGCATCGCCATGGCCGGTGCCCTGGACCTCGACGCCTACGCCCCGCTCTGGCAGCCCCACACCGCCCTGCAGATCCACCTCGGCACCCGCGACCCCTGGGCCCTCGAGGGCGACCTCGAGACCGCCCGCTCCTACGCGGCCACCGACGAGCACCCGGACCGCCCCGCCGACCTCTTCGAGTACGACACGGACCGGCACCTGTTCATGGACTCCTCCACCGCCGACTTCGACGCGGACCTCACCGCCGTGCTGATGCGCCGCATCCACGAGCTCCTGGCCTGAGCCGCGGAGCGGGCCCGGCTCAGGCGGGGCGCCGCCCGCGCGCCACCGTCGCCAGGGCGGCCAGCAGCACGAGCACGAAGCCCGCGGCCGCCGCGAACACGTAGCCCGCGGACGGGGCGACGCCGTCGATGAACACGCCGGCCAGCGGGGCGCCCATCGCGGCGCCCGCGGTCATGGCCGAGCCGTAGAAGCCCATCGCCTCGCCGCGCCGCTCCTCCACCACGAGGTGCGAGAGCCGGGACGAGGCCGAGGCCAGGGTCGGCGCCGTCAGCAGGCCCGAGGGGATCGAGGCCAGGGCGAGCGCCCACACCCCGTCCACGAGCGCGAGCGGCACCGTCGCCACGGCGAACAGCGCCATCAGCAGGTACGGGTGCACCTGGCGGCCCCACGCCCCGTAGAACAGCCCGCCCACGGCGGAGGCGCCGCACCAGAACGCATACACCAGACCCACCGACGCCGCGGCGCCCTGGGACTCCAGCTCGGCCACCATCGAGACCTCGGTGCCGACCATGACGATCCCGGCCGCCATCGACACCACGAGCACGCCGAGCACCTCCGACCCGACCCAGGAGAAGTGGGTCCGCCGCCACTGCCGCAGCCGCTCGGCCCGGGCCTGGCGCGGCGCCGTCGTCGGCCCGGAGCCGTCCGCCGCGATCACCGGCAGCGCCCCGGTGACGATCGGGATGGCCTCCGTGATCGCCGGCAGCGCGCCGGTGGCCAGACTGGGGGCCGCCATCTCCACGTGCATGGGCGCGGCGGTCACCGCCTGGGCGACCGCCTCCTGACGGTCCTGCTCCTCGGTGTACGGGTCCTCCGTCGCCGGCCCGACGACGGCCAGCTGACTCGACCGCGTGGGCGGGTTGAACCACATCAGCAGGATGCCACCCAGCGCGCTGGAGAGGCCGACGATGGTCAGGCCGAGGGCACTCGACCACGTGGCCGCGACGACGGCGCCCAGCGCCGGGCCCATCATGAAGATCGTCTCCGTGACGATGGAATCCAGGGCGAAGGCCGTCTGCCGGTCCTTGCCGTGGGTGAGCACGCCGAGTCCCTGCCGGACGACGGAGAAGATCGGCAGCGAGAACACGCCGCCCAGGAACACGGCCAGGAGCATCGGCCAGAACGGCAGCCACGGGACGATCGGCCAGATCACCGCCTCCGCGATCACGGAGGGCAGCAGTGCACGGCGCAGCCCCTTCGCGTCCACGACGCGGCCCCGCCACGGCGAGCCCACTGCGATGCCCAGCGTCATCGCCGCCCCGGCCAGGCCGGCCTGGCCGTAGCCCAGGCCCAATGTGAGAGCCACGTGGAGGGTGAGGATCACCCCGGCCGCGGTGTGCGGGAAGCGGGCGATGAACCCCACCGCCAGCAGATGGCGGATCCGAGGGTCCTGCAACAGCCGTCCGTACGCTCCGAAGTCCACCGTCGAATCCTATGGGAGGCGTCAAGGCACGCCCCGGAGGCGCCGCCGAGACGGCCGCGCGCTCGGCGGACTCAGCCGTTGCTGCGCCGGTCCTTGGCCCGGATCAGGTCGAGGGCGATGGCCGTGCCGAGCACGGCGCAGCGCACCACGGGCGGCATGCCGGGGTCCAGGCGCATCTCGTACCGCGAGCGCCCGGCCAGGGCGTTCATGACACCTCCGAATTGCGCGGTCACGCGGGCGATCGGCCGCTGCCCCACGGTCATGGTGTAGTCGTGGTCCCACAGGTCGCCGGTCACCGCGAAGCACGTGCCGTCCACGACCTCGACGCTCACGGACGTCCGCAGGAACGCGATCTGGCGGACGAGGTTGGCGAAGGGCAGCCCGTCGGCGTCCAGGATCGCGAAGCGGTCGCGGCCGAACGTGGCCGGGTCGGCGAGGCGGAAGAGCACGCGGCCGTCGTCACCGTCGACCACGTCGAAGCTGCGGTTCCCCATCAGCATTCGGCCCAGTCCGCCGCCCGTGGTGACCACCGAGACGACGGTGCGCCCGTCCGGGTCCGTCACCTGGATGTCGTTGGACAGCAAGCTCGACACCTGCTGCAGGGTGAGGACGTCCGTGTGGGCGAGGCGACCGGCGTCGAAGGCGGGGCTCATGGGACCAGTCTGCCGTGTCGGGCCCTGCGGAATATTCAGGACGGGGCGGCTCGTTGTGCGGTATAGTTCATTTTTGAAGAACACGGCGACGGCGCGGCCGGCACCGTGAGACCCGCCCCCGGGCACACTGAGGAGCACACCATGCAGTTCGGCGTCTTCACGATCGGCGACATCACCGCCGATCCGACGAACGGGACCGCCCCCACCGAGCATCAGCGGATCAAGGACACCGTCAAGATCGCCCGCCACGCCGAGCAGGCGGGCTTCGAGGTGTTCGCGACCGGCCAGCACCACAACCCGCCCTTCGTGGCCCCGGGCAACCCGCCCACGCTGCTGGCCTACCTGGCCGCGCAGACCGAGACCCTCCAGCTCTCCACGGCGACGACCCTGATCACCACCATGGACCCGGTGCGTCTGGCCGAGGACTACGCGTACCTGCAGCACCTCGCCGACGGTCGCGTGGACCTGACGATGGGCCGCGGCAACACCGGCCCCGTGTACCCGTGGTTCGGCAAGGACATCCGCCAGGGCATCCAACTCGCCGTGGAGAACTACAACCTCCTCTACCGCCTGTGGCACGAGGAGACCGTGGACTGGAGCGGCAACCACCGCACCCCGCTGCAGGACTTCACCCTCACCCCGCAGCCCCTGGACGGCGTCGCCCCCTTCGTGTGGCACGGCTCCATCCGCTCCCCCGAGATCGCCGAGCAGGCCGCCTACTACGGCGACGGCTACTTCCACAACAACATCTTCTGGAACAAGGAGCACGTCATCCAGATGGTGCGCCTGTACCGCCAGCGCTACGAGTACTACGGCCACGGCAAGGCCCATCAGGCGTACGTGGCCCTGGGCGGCCAGGCCTACATGGCGAAGAAGTCACAGGACGCCGTGGCGGAGTTCCGCCCCTACTTCGACAACGCGCCGGTCTACGGCCACGGCCCCTCCCTCGAGGACTTCTCGAGGATGACGCCCCTGACGGTCGGCTCGCCGCAGCAGGTCATCGAGCGCACGCTCACGTTCCGCGACTGGGTGGGCGACTACCAGCGCCAGATGTTCCTCATCGACCACGCCGGCCTGCCCACGGACACCGTCCTCCGGCAGATCGACCTCTTCGGCGAGGAGGTCCTGCCCGTGCTGCGCAAGGAATTCGACGCCCTGAAGCCGGACGACGTCCCGGCGGCCCCGACCCACGAGTTCCTCGTGGCACGCGCCCGCCGCGGCGAGGCCCCCGTGCCCGGCGGCAAGGAGGGATCGCCGGCCCAGCTCGACCGCGCTGCGGCCGCCGAGCAGCGCGCCACCGCCGATGTCGCGAAGGGCGGTGCCGCGAAGTGACCACCCCCGGCGCCGTCGATGCCTCCGACCCGTTCACGCCGCAGGCCCGGCACCTCGCCGTGGTCTCCGGCGGGTCCGGGGACCCGTCCCAGACCCGCATGCTCGCCGAACGCATGGCCGAGTCCGCCTCGGCCGCGCTCTCCGAGCACGGCGTGGTCCCGCAGATCCACCTGATCACGCTGCGGGAGCTCGCCACGGACATCGCGCAGGCCCTGGTGACCTTCGCGATCTCCCCGGCCCTGCGCGCCGCCCTGGACGAGGTCGCCCAGGCCGACGCCGTCATCGCGGTCTCGCCCACGTACAAGGCCTCCTACTCGGGCCTGTTCAAGTCCTTCTGGGACCTCGCGGAGCCCACGTCCGTCGTCGGGGTGCCCGTGCTCCTCGGCGCCACCGGCGGCACCGCCCGCCACTCGCTCATGATCGACACCGCCATGCGGCCGCTGTTCGCCTACCTCAAGGCCCGCATCGTGCCGACCGCCGTCTTCGCGGCCTCGGACGACTGGGGCGAGGCGGCCGGCGTGCAGGCCTCGATGCGGACCGACCCGCTGCAGTCCCGCATCCGGGCCGCCGGACGCGACCTGGCCGAGATCACCCTGAGCCGCCCCCCGCGGGCACGCGCCGCCGCGCCCGCGGACCTCGACCTGGAGGTGACCCCCTTTGAGCAGCTCCTCAACCCCGGCCCCTGAGCCCGCCCCGCAGGACGCGGCGCCGGCGGAGCCCGACGGCGGCTGGTTCGGCTCCGCATCGGAGGCGCACCGCCCGGTGGACCCGCCCAAGCGCGCCTGGCGCGCCTACTTCGAAGCCACCCAGATGCTCACGGAGGTGCTGGAGCGCCGCCTGAAACAGGACTGCGGCATGTCGCTGGCCGACTACAACCTGCTGCTGCTCCTCTACGAGTCCCCCGAGGGCCGGCTCCGGCTGGGAGAGCTGGCGTCCCGGATGGTCTTCTCCCCGTCGCGCATCACCTACCAGGTGAAGACGCTCGTGGCCCGCGGCCTGATCGACCGCCGCCCGGTGGCCTGTGACCGGCGGGGCTTCGAGGCCGTCCTCACCGACGAGGGCCGGTCCGCCTTCCGACGCGCCGCGATCGAGCACGCCCAGCAGGTGGACGAGCTCTTCCTCGGCGACCTCGCGCCGGGCGAGGCGGAGTCCCTCACCCGGATCTTCTCCCGCCTGGGGCGGCGGCTCGAGGGGCTGTGCTGACCGCGTCCCCACCTGGCCGGGGCCGCCCCGGGACGTGACGAGGCCCGGTGATCCGTGCGGGATCACCGGGCCTCGTCGTGCCGTTCGGGGCGGAATCGATCAGCCGACCAGCTGACCGCCCAGGGTCACGGTGGCGTCCGTGGCGGCGCCGGCGGCGTCGACCACGGTGACCACCACGGAACCGCCCGCGGGCACCTCGGCCGGCACGGGCAGCCAGGCGCGGTACTCGCCGGTGAGGTCCAGGCCGTCCTGGCCCAGGACGGTGCCGTCCGCGTCATAGGCCGTGACGGTGACGGAGGCGAAGCCGCCCTGTTCGGTCTGCGCGACCACCTGGGTGCCGTAGGTGACACCCTCGGCGGGCGCGGCCACGACGTCGGTCACCCCCGGCGCGGCGGCCTCGGCGGCCGGGGCCTCAGCAGCGGGGGCCGCCTCGGCGGCCTCCTCCTCCGCGGCGGCCTCGGCGCGAGCCTTGAGCTCGGCCGCGATGGCCTCCTCCTCGGCCGGCGTGAACTCGGTCAGCTCGGACTCGTCCACGGCAGGCTCGCCGCCGGTGGGCAGGTCCTCGTCGGCCACGGGGCCCGCGACGTCGGCGATCGCCGGGGCGGTCTCGGCGGCCGGAGCGGTCTCGGCGGCGGGCGCCGCGGAGGCGTCCAGCGCGTCGAGGGACTCGACCGGGACCATGATCGAGGACATCGCCTGGGCGTCGCAGCCCACCACGTTGCCCTCGGCGTCGAAGGTCACCGGGGCGATGCCCGAGATGACCCCGACCACCCGCTGCTGGGCGTCATAGACGGCCCCGCCCGAGTCGCCGGCGTAGGTCGAGGCGGTGTCGAGGGCAACCTGATCCGCGTACGCGTCGTCGCAGACCGTGGCGGCCTCGAAGGTCTGCGTGTGGGACACGGTGTTCGGCGCGCCCAGCGGCACGGACGAGCCGTGGGTGTAGACGGTCTCGCCCACACCGATGGACGAGGCCGGCCGCGTGGACCAGTCGCCCACGACGTCGACGTCGTCGGCCAGGGCCACGCGGACCGCGTCCACGCCCGAATCGCCGGGCAGTGCCGAGACGGTGCCGATCGCGGTGCCGTCGACGTCGCGGACGGTCGAGCCGATCTGCCATTGGCCCGCACCACAGTGGGCCGCGGTGTAGGCGGTGGCGTCGTCGACGATGGTCAGGCTGCACGCCCCGGCCGGCGCGGTGATCGCCGAGCCCTGGGTGAGCGTGGTCTGCGCGAGGGCGGGGCCGGCACCGGCCACCACCACCGCGCCCAGCGCCGCGGTGGCGACGCCGGTCAAGGTTCTGGTTCTCATGGGTACTCCTCGGAGGATGGGAGGCATGGGGCCGGCGCGCGGCGCACGGCCTCCAGGATGGGGTGGGGCCACCACGGGCCCTCCCCTCCCCCTCAACGGTACCGGACAGGCCGGGCGACCGATCAGGGTCGGCGGACCGTGATCTCCACGGAGTCGGCCCGCTCGGCCAGCAGCGGCAGGTCTGCCAGGAGGGTCTTGAGCGTGGCCGTCATCAGGCGCACCCCGGCCGCGTCGGCGTCCCGGGTGGGCATCGCGACGATCTGCAGCTCGGGCCCGGCCCCGCCTCCGTTCATCACCGCGCCGGAGCCCGTGTGCGTGGCCACCCCCGACCCGGGTGCGAGGCCCAGGTTGAGCAGGTTCGGGACCAGGTCGGCGACCTCGGCGATCTCGTCCGCGATCTCCTGGTCCCGATAGGCGGGGGTCCACTCCCTCTGCTGGGCGAGCGACCACACGGCCGGGCGTCGCACCACGTACGTGTGCTCGGCGCCGGCGTCGATGACGACGAGCTCACAGCCCTCGTCCACGGCGGACAGGCAGGCACGCGGCAGCCACACGGCCACGGGTCGGGCGACCGGGTTCCATGCCGTCAGCGCGGGCACGTTCGTGAACACCGGCAGCGCCTGCCGGCCGTCCGGCGCGCGCATGGTCACGAGGGCCACGTCCGCGGCCTTGTCCCCGTGCGCCGCGACGTCGTGCTCGTGACCGGTGTGGTCGGCGTGGTCGTGGACGTCGTCCTCGTCCACGGCAAGGGTGGGCACGACGGCGGCGAACACGCGGATGCGCGCGAGCACCTCCGTCACCTCCCGCTCACCGGCGGAGCCGTCCGTCAGGGCCGACATGACGGCGGTCCACTCGGCCGGGCTGGTGCCGTCGTCCTCGTCGAACACGTGCAACGGGTTCGCGGAGCCGTCCACGCCGGGGCCGGAGAGGTCACGGCCCTGCCACGGGACGCCCGCGGTGTCCGCGGTGTTCTCGCCCGCGGTCTTCTCCCGCATGCGGTCGAGTGCGGCCCGGATGTGCCCCGGCAGCTCCCGGGCCGCCGGATGCGGCACCGCGACCGTCTCGTCGATCGGACCGAGCCCGTCGTCGCGGGCCAGGCCGCCGTCGTCGTGCGAGCCCGTCACGGGGCGACCGGGCCGGGCTGCTCGGAGCGCGCCTGCTCCACCGTGGCGCCGCCGGCGACGGCCAGCGCCTGCTCCAGGCTGAAGCGGCCGGCGTACAGCGCCTTGCCCATGATCGCGCCCTCGACGCCCTGGCCGGTCATGGCCGCGAGCGCGGCAACGTCCTCGAGGGAGGAGATGCCGCCCGAGGCGACGACCGGCTTCGCGGTCTTCGCGCAGACCTGGGCGAGCAGCTCCGTGTTCGGCCCCTTGAGCGTGCCGTCCTTCGTGACGTCGGTGACCACGTAGCGGGCGCAGCCGGCATCCTCGAGGCGGGCGAGCACCTCCCAGAGGTCGCCGCCCTCCTTGGTCCAGCCGCGGGCGGCGAGCGTGGTGCCGCGCACGTCGAGGCCCACGGCCACCCGGTCGCCGAAGCGCTCGATGACGCGCGCGGTCCAGTCCGGGTCCTCGAGGGCGGCGGTGCCCAGGTTCACGCGCGCCGCACCCATCTCGAGGGCGTTCTCGAGCGAGGCGTCGTCGCGGATGCCGCCGGACAGCTCGATCTTCACGCCGATCTCCTCCACCACACGGCGCATGACCTCGCGGTTGTCACCGCGACCGAAGGCCGCGTCCAGGTCCACGAGGTGGATCCACTCCGCGCCGGCGCGCTGCCAGTCCAGGGCGGCGGTGACCGGGTCGCCGTACGAGGTGGCGCTGCCGGCCTCGCCCTGGACGAGGCGGACGGCCTGGCCGTCCTGGACGTCGACGGCGGGCAGCAGCTCGAGGGCGGGGGCGTTCGGGGTCATGGGGTTCCTCTCGGGTGGGGCGGCCGGCGCGGTCAGGCGCCGACGGTCAGGAAGGAGGCGGCGATGGCCATGCCGGCCAGCACGAGGACGATCACGATGGCCCACAGCGGCGCCTTCTGCGTGCGCATGGACCAGGCGGCGCCGAGCAGCAGCCCGCCGAGGGCGAGGTAGAGGACGGACCAGTAGGGCATCAGAGGGTCTCCAGCCAGTTGCGCAGCAGCTGCAGCCCGGCGTCCCCGGACTTCTCGGGGTGGAACTGCGTGGCCGACAGGGGGCCGTTCTCCACGGCGGCGATGAAGTCCGCGCCGTGGTGCGCCCAGGTGACCTGGGGCGGACGCATGGCGGAGATCGTCTGGTCGAACTCCCATTCGAGCACGCCGTAGGAGTGGACGAAGTAGAACCGCTCGTCCTCGATGCCCGCGAAGAGGGCGCTGCCCTCGGGCGGCCGGACGGTGTTCCAGCCCATGTGGGGCAGGACCTCGGCGGGCAGCTCGGCGACGACACCCGGCCACTCCCCCATGCCTGCGGTGCGCTCGCCGTGCTCGACGCCGGCGTCGAAGAGGATCTGGTGGCCCACGCAGATGCCGAGGACGGGTCGGCCCCCGGCCACGCGGCGGCCGATCCAGCGGGTGCCGCCGACCTCGGTCAGTGCCCGCATCACGGACGCGTACGCCCCGACGCCGGGCACGAGCAGCCCGTCGGCCTCCTGCACGGCCTGCGGATCGCGCGTGAGCTCGACCTCCGCGCCGGCCCGCTCCACGGCACGCAGCGCCGAGTGCACGTTGCCCGAGCCGTAGTCCAGGACGGCGACGCGCGGCCGCACGCCGGGGACGGTGGTGGGGCGGGCCATCAGAGGGCGCCCTTGGTGGAGGGCACGCCGGTCATGCGGGGGTCGTCCTCGACGGCGGCGCGCAGGGCGCGGGCGAAGGCCTTGAACTGCGCCTCGACGATGTGGTGCGGATCCCGGCCTCGCACGACGTCCATGTGGAGGCAGATCGCCGCGTGGTACGTGATCGACTCGAACACATGGCGGGTCATGGAACCGGTGAAGTGCCCGCCGATGAGGTGGTACTGCTGGCCCTCGGGCTCGCCCTCGTGCACGAGGTACGGCCGGCCGGAGACGTCGACGACGGCGCGCGCCAGCGCCTCGTCCAGCGGCACGGACGCCTCGCCGAAGCGGCGGATGCCGGACTTGTCCCCGAGCGCGGTCTTGAGCACCTCACCCAGGGTGATGGCGACGTCCTCGACCGTGTGGTGCACGTCGATGTGCGTGTCCCCGGTGGCGCGGACCGTCAGGTCGATCTGGGAGTGCCGGGACAGCGCGGTGAGCATGTGGTCGTAGAACGGCACGGTGGTGGAGATCTCAGCACGGCCGGTGCCGTCCAGATCCATCTCGACGTACACGTCCGACTCGCTCGTGGTGCGCGTCATGCGCGCACGGCGTCCGGAGATCAGCTCGGCTGCCACGGGTCCTCCTCGGGCTGGGTCCGCACCGGTCCGGGACGGGTGCGGGGGGATGCGGGTGCGCGCGGCCGGTGCCGGCGGGCCGGGGCGCCGCGCGCGCTGACCCCATCCTAGGGAGCCGGGCGGACGCCCAGACTCCGGTGACGCCTCAGGACCGGTGCCCGGTCTCGCCGAGGACCTCCTCGAGAGCGGTCAGGAACGCCGTCGTCTCCGGCTCGGTGCCGGCGGTGACGCGCAGGTGGTGCGGGATGCCGACGTCCCGCACGAGCACGCCGCGGTCGAGCAGGCGGCGCCACACGTCGGAGGCGTCCTCGAGGTGACCGAAGAAGACGAAGTTCGAGTCGGACACCGAGGGCCTCAGTCCCAGGCCGCGCAGGGTGGAGACGATGCGGTCGCGCTGGGCCTTGATGTCCTCCACGGTGCGCAGCAGCGCGTCCACGTGGTCGAGGGCGGCCTCCGCCGTGGCCTGCGTGACCGCGGAGAGGTGGTACGGCAGGCGCACCAGGCGCAGGGCGTCGGTGACGGCGGGGTCCGCGGCCAGGTAGCCCAGGCGCGCGCCGGCCAGGGCGAACGCCTTGGACATGGTGCGCGTGACGATCAGCCGCTCCCGGCCGGGCAGGAGGGTGAGGGCGGAGCGGGTGCCGGCGAGGGCGAACTCCGCGTAGGCCTCGTCCACGACGACCATCGCGCCGGGCCCGCCGGCGGCCTCGTTCTGCGCCTGCGCGGCGTACACGGCCTCGATGGTCGCCAGGTCCAGGGCGGTGCCCGTCGGGTTGTTGGGCGAGGCCAGGAAGACGACGTGCGGACGGTGCTCCCGCACCATGGCCGCCGCATGCTCGGCGCTGAGGGTGTGGTCCGCGGCGCGGCCACCGTCCACGAACACGGTGTCCGTGCCGCCGGCCAGCAGCGGGTACATGGAGTACGAGGGCAGGAAGCTCAGCAGTGTCCGCCCGGGGCCGCCGAAGGCCTGGAGGATCTGCTGCAGGATCTCGTTGGAGCCGTTGCCGGCCCACACGTGGTCCGCCGTGAGGCCGTGGCCGAGGTAGCTGGCGAGTGCGCGTCGCAGCCCCGTGAACTCGCGGTCCGGGTAGCGGTTCAGCCCCCCGGCGACGGCCGCGACCCGCTCGGCGATGGCGGTGGCGACCTCCTCCGGCACCGGGTGCGTGTTCTCGTTGGTGTTCAGCATGTACGGCACGTCCAACTGGGGGGCGCCGTAGGGGCTCAGGCCGCGGAGGTTCTCGCGCAGGGGCAGAGAGCTGAGGTCGGTCATGGCCGCCAGTCTAGGAACCCTGGAGGGCGAGGCCCGCCGTGCGTCACCGCGTGGCCGGGACGAACAGCTCCTCGCCCGGGGCGGGGGCCCGGCCCTCGAGCCCGTTGAGCTCGTCGATCGTGGCGATCACCTCGTAGACGTCCGCCTCCGGCGCCACCGTGGTGGCGATGGTCCACAGGCTGTCCCCGGGCATGACCGTGACGGACTGGGTGGCGGGTCCCGCGGTGTCCGCGGACACCGCGGCGGGCGACAGCAGCACACCCAGGAAGAAGGCGGCCGCCAGCGTGGCGGCCACGGCCGCGGCGATCACGGGGATCCCCCGCAGGACGAGGCGGCCGCGGCGGGTCAGACGGATGGTGGCCGGACGCGGCCGCGCCGTCGCGGGCGAACCGGCGAACTGGGCGGTGGTGAGCGTCATGGTGTCCTCCTCCGGGGCGGATGCCCTCCAGGCGATCGAACATCTGTTCGAATCCGTTCGAATCCCTTTCTAGCACAGGTGTTCGAGACACGCCACGAACAAATCGAACATATCTTTGAAGGAGAGGCGGCTCTCCTCTAGGCTCGAGGCGATGCACGGACGCCCCGGAACGCCCCCGGGGATCGCCAGGACACAGGCAACCAGCGGGGGCGGACACGGTAAGCGCCGGACGGCAGCCGGACGCCGGAACACGAGGCCGGCCACCATCACCCCCGGGAGAACGGACGGCAGCCATGAGCACCACCGACGATCAGCCGGCGGCGCGCGCGCCGCTCACCGACCGCCAGCGGCGGATCGTGCAGACCATCCGGGACGCGATCGCCGACCACGGCTACCCGCCCTCCATGCGCGAGATCGGCGACGCCGCGGGCCTGGCCTCCCTCTCCTCCGTCACGCACCAGCTCGGCCGTCTCGAGCGACACGGCTACATCCGGCGCGACCCCGGTCGCCCGCGTGCCCTCGAGGTGCTGCTCGACGTGGACGGCACCCCGCTGGGTGAGGCCGCCTCCCCCGCCGCTGCGCCGTCGTCGCAGGTCTCCGCGATCCCCGCGTGGCACACCGGCGCGGACGAGGCGGACAGCGTGCCGGTCCCCTGGGTCGGCCGCATCGCGGCGGGCGGCCCCGTCCTGGCGGAGCAGCAGGTCGAGGACGTCATGGCGATCCCGCGACGCCTCACGGGCGAGGGCGAGCTGTTCATGCTGCGCGTCACGGGCGACTCTATGGTGGACGCCGCGATCTGCGACGGCGACTGGGTGGTGGTGCGCCGGCAGGAGATGGCGGAGAACGGCGACATCGTCGCGGCCCTGCTCGACGACGAGGCCACCGTGAAGACCTTCCGCCGCCGTGACGGGCACACGTGGCTCCTGCCCCAGAACACGGCCTACGAGCCCATCCTCGGCGATCACGCCACCGTGATGGGGCGCGTCGTCACGGTCCTGCGCTCGCTCTGACCCGCTCGCTCTGACCCGCTCCCTCCGACCGGGCCGGGCCGACGGCCAGAGGCCGGGCGAGGTCAATCGCCCGAGGCGAGCCGTGCCAGCACCCCGCGGACGACGTCGCCGTCCGTGGTGCGCCAGAAGTCCGGCAGGGCGCTCGTGATGTAGCCGCCGTACCGCTCGGTGGCCAGGCGGGGGTCCAGCACGGCCACCACGCCGCGGTCCGTCACGGAGCGCACGAGGCGCCCGGCGCCCTGGGCCATGCGCACGGCCGCGTGCGTGGCGGAGATCCGCATGAACCCGTTGCCGCCGTGCCGGGCGACGTCCCGGGTGCGGGCCTGGGAGAGCGGGTCGTCCGGCCGCGGGAACGGGATGCGGTCGATCACCACCAGCCGCAGCGAGTTCCCCGGCACGTCCACGCCCTGCCACAGGCTCATGGTGCCGAACAGGGACGTGTCCGGCTCCTCGGCGAACTGGCGCACGAGGGCGGAGAGGGTCGCGTCCCCCTGGCACAGGATCGTGGTCTTCGGCCCGAGCCGACGGCGCATCTCGGCGGCGGCGTCCTCGGCCGCCCGGCGCGAGGAGAACAGGCCGAGGGCCCCGCCCCGCGACGCCCTCAGGAGCGCCTCGAGCTCATCCAGGGACTCCGGCGAGGCCGTCCTGCCGGGCCGGGGCAGGTGCCGGGCCACGTAGAGCACCCCCTGACGCGGGTAGTCGAAGGGGCTGCCGACGTCGAGGGCCTCGAACTTCGGGGCGTCCGGACCGGCCAGGCCCACGTCGCCGGCCACCGAGTCGAACCGGCGCTCCCCCGAGCCCACGGTGAGCGTGGCGGAGGTGAGCACCGTCGTCGCCTTGCCGAACAGGCCCTCCCGCAGCTTGCCGGCCACCGAGAGCGGGGCCACGTAGAGCTGGGGCGGGTCGGTCTCGTCCCCCGGCTGCCAGCCCACGCCGGGCTCGAAGTGGCCGGGGCGGGTGGCCCACAGCACCTCGGGGAAGTCGGCCTCGGGCCTGGCGGCGAGCATGCGCTCCACCACCTCGAGGACCTCGAGGATCCGCGAGCGCGCCATCTGCCGTCCGCCGTCGGCGTCGGCCTCCTTGTCCTTGTCCTGGCCGAGGTCGGACAGGCACTGGCGCGCGGCCGTGAGGACGCCGGTGAGGGCCTGCTCCTGCACCTCGTCCGGGCCGGCGGCGATCAGGCCGGACGGGGTGTCCGTGAACGCGCGGTCCAGGGCCGCCCCGGCTTCGATCAGGTCCTCCACGGCCACGGTGGTGTGACGGCGCAGCGAGGTGGCGGCGCCGTGCACGATCGACCCGGACAGCTGCCCGGTGACCGCACCGGTCACCCGGTCCTGCAGCTCGTGGGCCTCGTCCACGACGACGGCCGAGTACGCCGGCAGCACCGCGAGCCCCTCGAAGGCGCTGATGGCGAGCATCGCGTGGTTGGTGACCACGACGTCCGCGTCCGCCGCGTCCGCGCGGGCCCGCTCGGAGAAGCACTCCTCGGCCTGGGGGCAGCGGGACGCGCCGAGGCAGTCGACCGCGGAGACGGAGACCTGCCGCCACGCGCGGTCGGTGACGGGGACCTCGAGGTCGTCGCGGTCCCCGGTCTCGGTCTGGTCCGCCCACGCCCGCAGGTACATCACCTCCTTGCCCAACAGGGAGGAGGGCCCGGCGGCGCCGTCCGTGGCGGAGCCGATCACCCCGCCGTCGTCGGCGACCGTGAAGAGGGCCTCCTCGCCCTCGTCCCCGGGGTAGCCGCCGTCCACCTTGTGCCGGCACAGGTAGTTGGAGCGGCCCTTGACCAGGGCGACGACGGGCTCGCGAGGCAGCTCGTCCTTGAGCGCCTCGACCAGCCGAGGGGCGTCCCGCTTCATGATCTGGGCCTGCAGCGCGAGCGTGGCCGTGGCGACGACGACGGGGTCCTCCTGCGTCATCGCGTGCTGGATCGCGGGGATGAGGTAGGCGAGGGACTTGCCGGTGCCGGTGCCGGCCTGCACGAGCAGGTGGCGGCGCGACTCGAGGGCGCGCGCCACCTGCAGCACCATCTCCCGCTGGCCCGCGCGATGCTGGCCGCCGGTGGCCTGCACCGCGGCGTCCAGCAGGCGCAGCGCCTCGCGCTCGCGCTCCGTGCGGGGCTGCGCGCCGCCCGCCCCGACTTCCTCCGCCCCGCCGCTCACAACGCGTCCGCCTCCACGACGAACTCGGCGAAGTCCAACGCGATGTCCTCACGGACCAGCACGGACAGGCGGGTGCCGCCCTCCTCGTAGCCCTCGGCCAGGATCTCCGCGTCCGCCGAGTGGAGGCGGGAGACCAGCTCACCCCGGGTGAACGGGATCAGCAGTTCGAGCCGCACGTCAGGCCGCGGGATGGTGGCCGCGATGGCGCGCTCGAGCTCGTCGATGCCCTCGCCGGTGCGCGCGGAGACCACCACGGCGTGGGGCTCCTTGGACCGGATCCGGGCGACGACGGCCGGGTCCGCCGCGTCCGCCTTGTTCAGCACGATGATCTCGGGGATCCGGTGCGCGTCCACCTCCGCGAACACGGAGCGCACCGCGGCGATCTGGCCCTCGGGGTCCGGGTGCGAGCCGTCCACGACGTGCAGGATGACGTCCGCGTCCGCGACCTCCTCGAGGGTGGAGCGGAACGCCTCGACCAGCTGCGTGGGCAGGTTCCGCACGAAGCCGACCGTGTCCGAGAGGGTGTAGCCGATGCCGTCCGGCGTCATGGCCTTGCGCACGGTGGGGTCCAGGGTGGCGAACAGGGCGTTCTCCACGAGCACCCCGGCGTGGGTGAGGCGGTTGAGCAGGGACGACTTGCCGGCGTTGGTGTAGCCGGCGATCGCCACGGACGGCACCCGGTTGCGACGACGGTTGGCGCGCTTGGCCTCGCGTGCCGGCTTCATCCCGGCGATGTCCCGGCGCAGCTTCGCCATGCGGGTGCGGATGCGGCGGCGGTCCAGCTCGATCTTGGTCTCGCCGGGGCCGCGGGAGCCGATGCCCTCGCCGGCGGCGGCACGGCCGCCGGCCTGCCGGGACATGGAATCGCCCCAGCCGCGCAGGCGCGGCAGCAGGTACTCGAGCTGCGCGAGCTCGACCTGGGCGCGGCCCTCACGCGAGCTCGCGTGCTGGGCGAAGATGTCCAGGATCAGCGCGGTCCGGTCGATCACCTTCACCCGCACCACGTCCTCCAGCGCACGGCGCTGGGACGGGGCGAGCTCGGAGTCCACCACCACGGTGTCCGCGCCGGAGAGCGCCACGATCTCGGCGAGCTCCTGCGCCTTGCCCTTGCCGAGGAACGTGGCCGGGTCCGGGGTGGCACGGCGCTGGATGACGCCGTCGAGCACCTCCGAGCCCGCGGTCTCGGCGAGCGCGGCGAGCTCCCTCAGGGAGTTCTCCGCGTCCTCCGCGGAGCCCTCGGTCCAGACGCCCGCCAGCACCACGCGCTCCAGGCGCAGCTGGCGGTACTCGACCTCGGTCATGTCCTCGAGCTCGGTGGACAGGCCCTGCACGCGCTTGAGCGAGTGACGCGCGGCGAGCTCGTCCTGGTCGCCGTCGGCGTCCGTGTGGCCGTCCTCGCCCTCGTTCAGGGCGAGTGCGCGGCCCGCGAGCGCGCCGGAACGGTCCGGGGTGCCGGCGTCGGGGGCGCCCTCGTCGTCCGCGGCCACGCTGACCGCGGAGCCGCGCCCGGTCGCCTCGCGCTCGGAGGCACGGCGAGCGTCATCGGCGGCCAGGATGCGCTCGATCACGGCCTGGATCTCGTCCTCGGAGCCGTGGGTGCCCTGGGGGCCGGGGGTGTGCTGGTTCTTCTCAGTCATGGTCTCCTCTGGGCCGCCGCGGTCGGGTGGCCCGATGGTCTCAGGGTAAAGGGGTGCGCGGACGCGTTAGGCGGCTGTCCGCAGGGGGCGGACGTGACGGGTGACGCGCACGGCCGTGTGGGCAGGGGTCGGCGCCGCGCTGCGACGATCTCGCGGCGGCTCCGTTCGCGGGAGGAAGGCGAGCACGCGGCACCGCAGCCACGAAGTCTCGTCGGCGGGCGTGCAGGGGCGGACCACATCGTCCATGGTGGGATCTCCATCAGGTGCCGGGGCGCGCTCGACGGCCTCATCCGAGGCGGGCGCGCGAGGGGGCGGGGGCGGGCAGTGACGCGGGGGCGTCAGCGCAGGAAGATCCACATGGGCGTCGAGTGTACCGGGCGGCGCGTGTGGGCGACAGGGGCCCCGGCGCCCGGTCCGCTGACGACGCGCACGTATCCTGCGGGCATGACCGCGTCCCCCTCCCCCGCCCCGCCGCAGCCCGGCCGGACGGGCCGGGCGACCGTCGTCGTGATCGGCGCGGGCCAGGCGGGGCTGTCCGCCGCCTACCACCTGCGCCGCCGCGGCTTCGTGGGGCTGACTCCGAACGACGACGGCGCCGCCGGCGTCCCCGAGGACGCCCCCGGCACGTTCGTGGTGCTCGACGCGGAGACCGCCCCGGGCGGGGCCTGGCAGCACCGCTGGGACTCGCTCACGATGGCCACCGTCAACCACATCCACGAGCTGCCCGGCGACCCGGTGCCGCCGGCCGACCCGGCCGCGCGCGCCAACGCCCTGCTGCCGGCCTACTTCGCGGACTACGAGGCACGGTTCGCCCTGCCGATCCGGCGGCCCGTGCGCGTGAGGCGCGTCGAGCGGATCGGCGAGCCGGGACGTGCGCGCGGGTTCTTCGTCCGCACGGACGGGGCGCCGGGCACGTGGCGGGCGGACTTCGTGGTCAACGCGACCGGCACCTGGACGTCCCCGCGGTGGCCCTCGGTGCCCGGGATGCGCTCGTTCCGCGGCCGGCAGCTGCACACCCATGACTACGTGTCCAAGGACGAGTTCGCCGGGCAGCGGGTGGGGATCGTGGGCATGGGCGTCTCGGCGACGCAGCTGCTGGCCGAGACCTCCACGGTCGCGGACACCCTGTGGGTGACCCGCCGCGAGCCGCAGTGGCAGGACTCGGCCGCGCCCGGCGCCCTGGCCGAGTCGGTGCGCGGGGTGGACGAACGGACCCGTGCGGGCCTGCCGCCGGGCTCCGTGGTCGAGGCGACCGGGATGCACCGCTCGTCCTGGGTGCGCGAGGCCGAGACACGAGGCGTGCTGGTGCGCCACCCCATGTTCACGGCCGTCGAGCCGGACGGGGTGCGGATGCCCGACGGCTCGTTCGAACCGGCGGACGTGATCCTCTGGGCCACCGGCTTCCGGCCGGCGATCCGGCACCTCGCTCCCCTGCGGCTGCGCACGCCCGCCGGCGGCATCCGCGTGGCGGGCGCGCGCGCCCTGGACGAGCCGCGCCTGTTCCTCCTCGGCTACGGCCCCTCCCAGTCCACGGTCGGGGCCAACCGCGCCGGGCGCGACGCAGCGCGCGCGATCCTCGCGGACCTGGCCGGGCCGGCGTCGGGCTGAGGGCCGCGACGACCTGCTGGCTACCATGGTCGCCGTGAGCTCCGCATCCCACTACTTCGACGCCGACCCCTCCGCGCCCGAGCGGCGCCGCACCCTGCGGACCCGCCTGGCCGGCCGCGACGTCGAGGTCCAGACGGCCAACGGGATCTTCTCCCCGGACGGTCTGGACAAGGGCACCGCGGCCCTGTTCTCGGCCGTGCCCGCGCCGCCGGCGAGGGGCCGGTTCCTCGACGTCGGCGCGGGCTGGGGGCCGGTCGCCCTCACGCTGGCGCTGCGGTCGCCCGAGGCGGAGGTGACCGCCGTCGAGGTCAACGACCGCTCCCTGCAGCTGACCCGCGACAACGCCGCGGCGCTGGGCCTCGGCAATGTCGTGGCACTGCGGCCGGAGGACGTCCCCGAGGGCGCGGAGTTCGACCTCATCTGGTCCAACCCGCCCATCCGGATCGGCAAGCCGGCGCTGCACGCCCTGCTGGAGCGGTGGCTGCCACGACTGGCCCCCGGCGGCGAAGCCTGGCTGGTGGTGCAGAAGAACCTCGGCGCGGACTCGCTGCTGCCGTGGATCGGCCGGATGCTCGAGGAGCGCGCGCCCAGCCGGTTCACCGCGGAGCGGGCGGACAGCGTCAAGGGCTTCCGGATCCTGCGGGTGGCGCGGGCGCGCTGAGGCGCCGTTTCCCGAACGACAGCGGTTCGTGGCCCGCCGTTTCCCGAACGAAAGCGGTCAGGCGGTGAGTTCGCCGTCGAAGACCAGCTCGGCCGGCCCCGAGAGGACCACGTGCTCGGCCCCCTCCGGACCCGGCACGACATCCACGGCCAGCACGCCACCGGGCACCTCGACGAGCCACGAGTCCGAGCCCTGGTCGCCCGACCACGCGCGCATCGCCACAGCCGCCGCGCACGCGCCCGTCCCGCAGGACTGGGTCTCGCCCACCCCGCGCTCGTGCACGCGCATCCGCACGCGGCCGACGCCCTCGCGCACGAGCGGCTCGTGCGCGGCCACGAACTCGACGTTCGTGCCGTGCGGCGGAGCCGGGTCCACCTCGGGGGCGCGGCCCAGGTCCAGACCCTGCAGGTCGGCGAAGGAGGCCAGCGGGACCACGGTGTGGGGGTTGCCCAGCGACACGCTCAGCGCCGGACGCGGATCGGTGAGGCCGTGGGCGAGGACCATCGAGTCCGACGCCGCCTCCTCCGCCAGCTCGGGGTCGAGGTAGGACCAGGGGCCCATGTCGATCGCGTAGCCGTGCTCGAGCCGGGTCACGGCCTTCACACCGGCGCGCGTGCCGATGGTGATCGACCGGCCGGGGGCCAGGTCCACGAGGCCCTTCTCGACCAGGAAGTGCACGAAGACGCGCACCCCGTTGCCGCACATCTCGGCGATCGAGCCGTCGCCGTTGCGGTAGTCCATGAACCACTCGGCCTCGGGGTGCTCGGCGAGCAGCGCCGCACCCTCCGGCAGGCGCGCGGACCGCACGGCGCGGATGACGCCGTCGGCGCCGATCCCCCGGTGCCGGTCAGCCAGCCGTGCGACGCGCTGGGCGTCGAGCTGCGTGTTGCCGTCCGGGTCGGCGATCAGCACGAAGTCGTTGCCCGTGCCATGGCCCTTCGTGAACGGCACGCGCGGCGCGCTCGCGTGGAGGGGGTCCTGGGCGGCGGGCGCCGCGGGCTGCTCGGTCATGGGCCCAGTCTAGGTGGCGCCCCCGGCGACGACGGCGAGCGCCTCCGCCACGACGTCCTCGCCCTGCGCGTCGAGCCAGACGACGCGCGGGTCGGCCCGGAACCAGGTCTCCTGGCGTCGGGCGAACCGGCGCGTGGCCACGACGGTCTGCTCGGCCGCCTCCGCCTCGGTGAGCTCGCCGTCGAAGACGGCGAGCATCTGGGCGTAGCCGATCGCGCGGGACGCGGTCGGTCCCTGCCGCAGCCCGTCCGGCCCGGGGACGTCAAGGCGGCGGACCTCGTCCAGCAGGCCCTCGGCCAGCATGCACTCCACCCGGGCCGCGATCCGCCGGTGCAGCTCGGCCCGGTCCAGGCGCAGGCCGAGCTGCACCACGGGGGCGACCTCCGGGGCGTACGTGCGCTCCGGCATGAACGCGGAGAACGGGCGGCCCGTCAGCCGGCACACCTCCAGCGCGCGCACGATGCGGCGGGCGTCCTGCAGCCGCTCCGCCGAGACCGGGTCCAGGGCGGCCAGCTCGGCCCTCAGCCCGGCCAGGCCCTCCCGCTGCGCGCGCGCCTCCAGCTCGGCCCGCAGCGCCGGGTCCGTGGGCGGGAACTCGAGCACGTCCAGCGCCGCCCGCACGTACAGCCCGGAGCCACCCACGAGGATCGGGGTCCGACCCCGCGCGCGGATCTGGTCGAACAGGTCGCGGGCCGCGGACTGGAAGGCCGCCACCGAGGCCTCCTGGCCGACGTCGAGCACGTCCAGCTGATGGTGCGGGACGCCCTCGCGTTCAGCCTGGGTGACCTTCGCCGTGCCCACGTCCATCCCCCGGTAGAACTGCAGGGCGTCCCCGTTGACCACCTCGCCGTCCAGCGCGTGCGCCAGGGCGACGGCGAGGGCGGACTTGCCCGTCGCCGTCGCCCCGACGACGGCGACGACGGGCGGCCGGGCCGCGGCGGCGGACATCAGGACCGCGGGCGCAGGGTCGGCATGCCGAGGCTCGTGGCCCCGGAGCCGCCCGCCGTGCCGGGGGCGGGCGCGCCGCACGACTCGGCCTGGGCGCGGTCCCACGCGTCGCCGGCCCGGGAGCGGCGCAGGACGTAGTCCTGTGCGGTCGGGTCGGCGACGGCGAAGAACGGGTGGGCCTCGGTGACCGTCACGGTGACGAAGTCGCCGGGGCGGGGGGTCTCGGCGCCGGCGGGCACGGAGAAGTGCACGAGCCGGTTGTCGGGTGCGCGCCCGGACAGGCGGCCGCGCTCCGCGGCCTTGGAGCCGGAGTCGGCGGTGACGAGCAGCTCCTGGCGGGTGCCGACGAGCGTGGCCATCTCCTCGGCCGAGATCCGGTCCTGCAGGGCCACGAGGCGCTCGAAGCGCTCCTGGACGACGGCCTTGGGCACCTGGTGGTCCATCTCCCCGGCCGGGGTCCCCGGGCGGATGGAGTACTGGAAGGTGAACGCGGAAGAGAAGCGGGAGGCCTCGACCACCCGCATCGTCTCGGCGAAGTCCTCCTCGGTCTCCCCGGGGAAGCCGACGATGATGTCCGTGGTGATGGCGGCGTGCGGGATGCGCTCGCGCACCTTCTCCAGGATCCGCAGGAACTTCGCGGACCGGTAGGAGCGGCGCATGTCCTTGAGCACCTTGTCCGAGCCCGACTGCAGGGGCATGTGCAGCTGCGGCATGACGTTGGGGGTCTCGGCCATCGCGTCGATGACGTCGTCCGTGAACGCGGCCGGGTGGGGGCTGGTGAAGCGGACGCGTTCGAGGCCCTCGATCTCCCCGCACGCGCGCAGCAGCTTGGCGAACGCGCCGCGGTCGCCGAACTCGACGCCGTAGGTGTTCACGTTCTGGCCCAGCAGCGTGACCTCGACGGCGCCGGCGTCGACGAGCGCCTGCACCTCGGCGAGGATCTCCCCGGGGCGGCGGTCCTTCTCCTTGCCGCGCAGCGACGGGACGATGCAGAACGTGCACGTGTTGTTGCAGCCCACGGAGATGGACACCCAGCCGGAGTGGGTGGAGTCGCGCTTGGTGGGCAGGGTGGAGGGGAACACCTCGAGCGACTCGAGGATCTCGATCTCGGCCTCGGCGTTGTGGCGCGAGCGCTCCAGCAGCACGGGCAGGGAGCCGATGTTGTGGGTTCCGAAGACGACGTCCACCCACGGGGCCCTGCGCTGGATGGCGGCCTGGTCCTTCTGGGCGAGGCACCCGCCGACGGCGATCTGCATGCCCGGGTGCGCGTCCTTCACCGCACGCAGGTTGCCGAGGTTGCCGTACAGGCGGTTGTCCGCGTTCTCGCGGACCGCGCACGTGTTGAAGACCACGAGGTCGGCCTGGGCGTCCTCGGCGACCGGGGCGTAGCCGGTGGACTCGAGCAGGCCGGAGATGCGCTCGGAGTCGTGCACGTTCATCTGGCAGCCGAAGGTGCGGACCTCATAGGTCAGGCCCTCGTGCGGGCGCGCGGCGGCGCCGTCCTGCGCGAGCGGGGTGGTGCGGGGGGTGGGGTCCGTCAGAGTCACCGCACCATTCTAGGAACTCCGGGCGCGGCCCGGGTCCGCTCACTCCTCGTGCTCGGCGAGGACCTCCTTCACGACGGCGAACGCGAGGCCGCCGCCGTAGCCCTTGCGTCCCAGCATGCCGACGAGGCGGCGGGTCACCTTGTCCCGCTCGGCCCGGGCCTCCGGCGAGGCACCGCCGGGGACGGTGCGGCCCCGCAGCCGTCGGCGCACGAGGTCGAGGGCGGCGGCCCGTTCGTCCTCGCCGTCGATGGCCTCGAGCGCCTCGGCGGCGATCTCCCGGTCCACGCCCTTCTGCTGGAGCTCGTGCCCGAGGGCACGGCGCGCCAGGCCCTTGCTTCGGTGACGGCTGCGGACCCAGACCTCGGCGAAGGCGGCGTCGTCCACGAGGCGCACCTCCTCGAAGCGGTCGAGGACGCGCTCGATCAGCTCGGGCTCGGCCTGGCGCTCGGCGAGCTTGCGTTCGAGCTGGCCGCGGGAGCGGGGGCCCAGGGCGAGCTGGCGCAGGACGACCTCGCGTGCGGCCTCCTCGCGCTCACGCGGTGCGGTGGGCAGGGGCGCCGGGCCGGGGCGACGTCGGGGGCGGTCGGTCTCGACGGCGGGGCGGGGATCCACGGCCGGGCGTCCCTCGTCGCGAGGACGGCCACGCCGCGGGGGCGTGGTGGCCCGCTTCCGGCCCCGGCGCTCGATGTCCGCCCGGGTGTCCTCGCGCCCGGACCAGGGCAGCGTCCGGGGCCCGGCGCCGGGCGCGGGGCTGGGCAGGTCGCTCGCGCGAGTCAGCAGGGCCCCGAGATCCGGTGCCACGCCGGGGGCGGGATCCGGGACGTCCCCCGCGGGGGTCCCGGCATCGTGCGCGGGCACGGCGTTCCGCGCGGCCTCCGTGGCGTCCGCGTCGGACGACGTCGGCTCCGGTGCGCCGGCCAGATCGAGCCACATCCGGCCCACGTCCGAGTCCCGGGCGTCGTCGAACGCGGACGCACCGGGAGCGGAGCCGCTCCGGCCGGTCGTCTCCGACCGGTGGGCGGCCCCGCCTCCGACGTTCCGGCGCGATCGGGTCATCCGGCCGCGGTGTCCCCCGGAACCGCGGTCAGGGCCGGGGCCTCGTCGTCCTCGGCCTCCGGGGCCACGCCGATGCCGAGCTTCGTGAGGATGCGCTCCTCGATCTCGTTGGCGAGGTCCGGGTTGTCCTTGAGGAAGCGACGGGCGTTCTCCTTGCCCTGCCCGAGCTGGTCCCCGTCATAGGTGAACCACGCGCCGGACTTCTTGACGATGCCCTCCTCGACACCCATGTCGATCAGGCCGCCCTCGCGGGAGATGCCGACCCCGTAGAGGATGTCGAACTCGGCCTGCTTGAAGGGCGGGGCCATCTTGTTCTTGACGATCTTCACGCGGGTGCGGTTGCCGACGGGGTTGCCGGCCTCCTTGAGGGTCTCGATGCGGCGGACGTCGATGCGCACGGACGCATAGAACTTGAGCGCCTTGCCGCCCGTGGTGGTCTCCGGGGAGCCGAAGAACACGCCGATCTTCTCGCGCAGCTGGTTGATGAAGATGGCCGTGGTCTTGGTCTGGTGCAGGCGGCCGGTCACCTTGCGCAGCGCCTGGGACATGAGGCGGGCCTGCAGGCCGACGTGGGAGTCGCCCATCTCGCCCTCGATCTCGGCGCGCGGGGTCAGCGCGGCCACGGAGTCGATGACGACGATGTCCAGGGTGCCCGAGGAGACGAGCATGTCCATGATCTCCAGGGCCTGCTCGCCGGTGTCCGGCTGGCTGACCAGCAGGGCGTCCGTGTCCACCCCGAGCTGGCGGGCGTAGACCGGGTCCAGGGCGTGCTCCGCGTCGATGAAGGCCGCGATGCCGCCGTTGCGCTGCGCGTTGGCCACCGCGTGCAGGGCCAGGGTGGTCTTGCCCGAGGACTCCGGGCCGTAGATCTCCACCACGCGGCCGCGCGGCAGGCCGCCGATGCCCAGGGCCACGTCCATGGCCACCGAGCCCGTGGGGATGACCTCGACGGGTGCCTGGGTCTGGTCCCCCAGCCGCATGACGGAACCCTTGCCGAACTGCTTGTCGATCTGGGCGAGAGCGGCCTCGAGGGCCTTCTCGCGATCCGTCACCTTGCTCATCCTTCACCCCTAGCTCTGGTGGTGCTGCCGCGGACGCTGGAGCGCCCGCCTCGGTCATGTCCGTGAATCTACGGGGGGCGGCGGACACGATAAGCGTGGCCGGCCCCGCCTGTGCACGAGATCACCCCGTCGCACTGCTGTGCAGGACTCTACCGCATTCTTCGAACACGTGTTCGAACAGGGGCAGTGCCCCGCCAGCGCGTCGCGGCGTCAGCGTTTCGGCGGCACGTCCCGACCGAGACGCCGCTCCTGCGGGATCTCATGCAGGTCGCAGACCGCCAGCCAGACCCGCCGCGGGTCCACGCCGGCGGCGAGCGCCGCCGTCGCGGTGGTGTCCAGGCCGGGCAGGTGCAGGGAGTCGGCCACGAGGCCGGCCCGGGCGGGGCCGAACTCCTCGTCCATCAGCCGGCGGAACTCGCTCTCGCGCACGGGCGGTCCTCTCTGTGGTCGGTCGCGGGGTCAGGGACGGGGACGCAGACGGCGCGGGCGCCCCGAGACGGGGCGCCCGCGCCGTGGGTGTGGCGGGGTCAGCGGCCGGCCAGCGAGCCCAGGCTGGGGTCCGTGAGGTCGTCCGGCAGGGTGTCCGGGACGACCATGCCCTCCTGCTCCACGAGCCGGTCCGAGACCTCCCGCAGCAGGTAGGACAGCGGGATGTCCAGCGCCTGGCAGATCGAGGCCAGCAGCTCGGAGGAGGCCTCCTTCTGGCCGCGCTCCACCTCCGACAGGTAGCCGAGCGAGACACGGGCATCGTGCGAGACCTCGCGCAGGGTGCGGCCCTGGAGCTGCCGGACGTCGCGCAGGACGTCGCCGATCTCGTGGCGGAGGAGGGGCATGCTGCGCTCCTTGATGTCGGGGGCGGCCGCGCGGGGACGGGGCTGGTCATCGACCCAGCGCGTGATTCCGTGGGAATGGACGGGATGTCGCATCATGTCTATCGCCTGCTCCTGGACTTTTCCTGAAGGCACCGGGCCGCGGGCCTGATCCCGCGAGGCACTCTTCTTGACTCATTACATTCAACGTCGGGCGGGGTCGCGTTCATTCCCGAGGCACGGCCTCCCCCTCCCTCGGGCGTTCCGCGGCCCCGTCGCCCCCGTGCCGCTCCGAGCGCCGATGCCGTTCCCGCAGGGAGTACGTGGCGTTCCGGATGCGGTCGGAGTCGTCCAGGCTCGAGCCGACGGCCCCGGCCATCGTGCCCATCGACGCCGCGAGCCACACGAGCCGGACGTAGTCGCCCACGCCGCTGGGCTGGTCGAGATCTTCCCCCAGATACTCCACGGGGATGATCATGAGCGCGACCAGCAGCAGCGTCACGAAGAGCAGCACGTAGACGACGGTGCAGGCCAGGCCCACGGTGAGCACGGTGGAGAGGTCGTCCAGCCGCGAGCTGTGCCGGTGGGCCGCACCATGCGTCCACAGACCGTTCGTGGTGACCAGCCACGCCACCAGCAGCACGACGGACAGCACGCTGACCGCCGCGAGCCGCCCCGGGGACATCACGCTGGAGAGCACCCAGATGGAGCCGAAGAACACGCCGTAGGCACCGGCCGCGCTGGCCGAGGCGATCGTGAACGTCATGTCCCGCGGCATGAGCAGCGGCCGGTTGGCCATCACCATCCCGGCCAGCAGACGCAGCGTGCCCGTCCAGCCCTTCACGTACACCGTGGACGTGCGCCGGGACCCGCCGCCCATCCGGGTGGTCGTGGTCACGTCCGCGTCGACGTCGACCAGGGGGGCGATGCCCCGCAGTGCGTCCGTGTCGGGCTCAGGGGGCTCGTCCGTCGGGGACCGGTCGTCGTCCTCCTCCACCTCGCCGGACTCGTCGGAGGACTGCACGTCCAGCTCCCCGTCCGGCGGGTCCACGTGGGGGGCGGTGTCGATGTGCTCGACGATCCGCAGCACCGTCTCCCGCAGCCGGCGGGCCGGGGTGATGACCCCCAGCGCCGGGACGCACACGACGCCGACCCGCAGCTGCGGCACGACGTCCGCCACCACGCCGCGCCGGTCGTCGAACCGGGGCAGGTCGACGACGGCGACCACCGTGTCCCATCCCTGCCCGTCCGCGAGTGAGCGGACCGGCTCCTCCAGGACCATGCCCCCGGTCGCACCGACCGGCAGCGACTCCTGCCGTGTCTCGACCCGCCAGCCGCCGGGCTGCGGCAGGCGTTCGTCGAGCCGGTCCTCGACGTCCCCGGCGATGCGGCGCACGAGGGCCCACGGGGTGCCCGGGTCGGCCACGAGGCCGATGACGCGGGGGCCCGGGGCGTCGTCGCCGTCCTGCGGTGCATGCTCGGGCGGGGTGGGAGGCGATGCGGTCTCCATCGCGCCGAACCTACGCACCGGGTTGGGCCGGCACCAGGGACGGGGCGCCGAGTCGGGTCGGTCGGCGCCCCCGTGCAGCCTCAGTGGCCGGGGCCGGCGAGCAGGTGCGTCAGGGCCTGCAGCGCCGCGGCGACGGTGGCCTCCCGGATCGCGGCCCGGTCGCCGTCGAGCCGGAGGAGGATCGCGGTGGCCGCGCCGTCGCGCTCGCCGCCGAGCACGTCCAGCGCGCTCGCGTCCGCGTCGGGCACGGCCAGGCCGAGCCACACGGTGCCCACCGGCTGGCCCTGGTGCGGCTCGGGCCCGGCGACGCCCGTGGTGGCCACACCGACGTCGGCGCCCAGGGCCGCCCGGGCGCCGAGGGCCATCCGTCGGGCCACGTCCGCATCCACCGCCCCGACCCGCGCGAGCAGGTCCTCCGGCACACCCAGCAGGCCGGTCTTCACGGCGTTCTGGTAGGCCACCACGCCGCCGTGCAGCACGGCCGACGCCCCGGGGACGTCGGCCAGGCGCGCGGCCACCAGACCGGCGGTGAGGGACTCCCCCGTCGCCACCGTGAGGCCCGCGTCCGCGAGCGCGTGCACCACGTCCCGGGCCGCCGCCATGGTCATCGCCTCAGGCCCCCCGCTGGGCGGCGAGGGCGTCCCGCCGCAGGATCCACGCGTCCTTGACGTACTCCAGACCGGTCAGCACCGTCAGCACGGTGGCGGCCCCGATGACCACCCAGCCGGCCCACGGCCACCAGCCGCCCACGAGCGGAGCCAGGGGCAGGAGCAGCAGGCCGATGCCCACGGTCTGCAGCACGGTCTTGAGCTTGCCGCCGCGGCCGGCCGGCATCACGCCGTAGCGGATCACCACGAAGCGCATCAGGGTGATGCCCCATTCACGCACCAGGATCACGATGGTCACCCACCACCACAGCTCGCCCAGCAGGGAGAACAGCACGAGGGCCGTGCCCGTGAGCAGCTTGTCCGCGATGGGGTCCGCGATCTTGCCGAAGTCGGTGATCAACCCGCGGGCGCGGGCGATGTCCCCGTCGAGCTTGTCGGTGTACATGGCCGCCGCGAACAGCGCCAGCGCGAGCCAGCGGGCGAGGAGAGAGTCGCCGCCCCACGGCCCGCCGGCCCACAGCGCCCAGGCGAAGAAGGGCACCATCAGGATGCGCACCGAGGTCAGGATGTTCGGCAGGTTCCAGGCGGACACGTGCTGCGCCCCGCCCGCCGTGCTCATCTGCCCGTCAGCTGCCACGCGTCCTCCGATCCCTCGTCGTCGTCCTCATCGTTCCAGTCCACGGCGGCCGGGCGCGAGTCCAGGTCCTCCTGCACCAGGTCGCGCGGAGCGGACGACGCCGAGGCGGCGTCGTCACCGGTTCCGGTCGAGGGCGGGGTGTCTCCGGAGATGGTGGCGAGCACGTCCGCGAGGTCGTCGGGCTTGACCAGCACGTCGCGGGCCTTGGAGCCCTCGGAGGGGCCCACGACGCCGCGGGACTCCATGAGGTCCATGAGGCGGCCGGCCTTCGCGAAGCCCACCCGCAGCTTGCGCTGCAGCATGGACGTGGAGCCGAACTGCGTGGTGACCACGAGTTCGACGGCCTGCAGGAGCAGGTCCAGATCGTCGCCGATGTCCTCGTCGATGACCTTCTCGGTCTTCTCGGGGATCACGTCCTCGCGGTACTGGACCTGCATCTGCGACTTCACGTGCTCCACGACGGCGTGGATCTCGGACTCGTTGACCCACGCCCCCTGCACGCGCATGGGCTTGGACTTGCCCATCGGCAGGAACAGGGCGTCGCCCTGGCCGAGCAGCTTCTCCGCGCCGGGCTGGTCCAGGACCACGCGCGAGTCCGTGACCGACGACGTCGCGAACGCCATGCGCGAGGGCACGTTGGCCTTGATCAGGCCCGTGACCACGTCCACGGACGGCCGCTGCGTGGCGAGCACGAGGTGGATGCCGGCCGCACGGGCCAGCTGGGTGATGCGCACGATCGCGTCCTCGACGTCGCGCGGGGCGACCATCATCAGGTCCGCGAGCTCATCCACGATGACCAGCAGGTACGGGTACGGGCGCAGCACGCGCTTGGAGTCCGGCGGCAGCTTCACCTGGCCGGCCCGGACGGCCTTGTTGAAGTCGTCCACGTGCTTGTAGCCGAACGCCGCGAGGTCGTCGTAGCGGGTGTCCATCTCCTTGACGACCCACTGCAGCGCCTCGGCCGCCTTCTTCGGGCTCGTGATGATCGGGGTGACCAGGTGGGGCACGCCCTCGTACGCGGTGAGCTCGACGCGCTTGGGGTCCACCATCACCATGCGCACCTCGTCCGGGGTGGAGCGCATGAGGATCGAGGTGATCATCGAATTCACGAACGAGGACTTGCCGGCGCCGGTGGCGCCCGCCACGAGCATGTGGGGCATCTTCGCGAGGTTGGCCACCACGTAGCCGCCCTCCACGTCCTTGCCGACGCCCATCACCATCGGGTGGTCGGTGCGCTGGGCGGCCTGCGAGCGCAGGACGTCGCCGAGGGCCACGACCTCCTTGTCCGTGTTGGGGATCTCGATGCCGATCGCGCGCTTGCCCGGGATGGGGCTGAGGATCCGCACGTCCGAGGAGGCCACCGCGTACGCGATGTTCTTCTCCAGCGCCGTCACCTTCTCCACCTTGGTGCCGGGGGCGACCTCGACCTCGTAGCGCGTCACCGTCGGCCCGCGGGAGAACCCGGTGACCTGGGCGTCCACCTTGAACTCGGTGAACGTGGTGGTCAGCGCGGCGACGACCCGGTCGTTGGCCTCGGAGCGCTCCTTCGGCTGGGGCCCGGCCGGGAGCAGGGCCGACTGCGGCAGCGTGTAGGACACGTCCCCGCCCAGCTCGGACTGGGTGCCGCGGGCCGGCTCGGCGGTCACCGGCGGCACCGGCGCGGGGGTGCTGGCGGGCACGGCGGAGGACGACGACGGCGCGGCGGCCCCGGAGCCCTGACCCGGGGCGTCGTCCAGGGCGAACGGGGTGTCCTCCCCCGCGTCCCCCTCCTGGCGCGCGGCGGCCGGGGCGGCGGACTCGCGCTGGGCGCGGGCATGCTCGCGGACCTGCTCGAGGGCACGGTCCGCGGCCGTGGGCCGGCGCACTCCGGCGGGCGGCTGCGGCTCGGCGTCCGCGTCCTCGGGCGCGTCGTCCTCGTCCACCCACGGGTCGAAGTCGTCCGAGGCGTCCCGGCCCGCGTCCCGCGCGTCCGCGGCGGCCTGCTCGGCGTCGAACACGCCCTGCTCCCCGCGAGCGGCTCGCCGGGGGGCGGGCCGGGGCAGGACCTGGGTGGTCTCCGCCTCGGGGGCGGCGTGGGAGCCGGCCTCGGCCTCGTGGATCACCGGGGAGTCGTAGGCGGTGCTGGCGGTGTGCTCCGGGGCGGCGTCGGCGGCCTGCTCCTCGCGTGCCCGGCGCCCGCCGAACAGGCGCGCGAACAGGCCGGGGCGGGAGGCCCCGGCGGCGTGGGCGCCGGCGGCCGGGCCGTCCAGGTAGGACTGGTCGTGGTCCGGGTGGGTGCGCCCGGTCTCCGCATCCACGGAGAGCGGGGTGGCGAGGTCCTCGGCCTCGCGGCGCTCCTCCCGGGCCCGGCGCCGCTCGGCACGGCGGGCGGCCCGCTGCTCGGAGGCACCCTCGGGGTCCTGGCCCGTGAGCCAGTCGTAGCCGCCCGCGATCCGCTGCGGGATCGAGCCGACGGGCGTCGCGGTGAGCACGAGCACCGAGAAGAAGGCCAGCAGGATCATGAGGACCCAGACGGGCACGGGTGTCAGCAGGGAGGCCAACGGCGCCGTCGCGAGGTAGCCGACCATGCCCCCGGCGCCGAGCATGTCCTCGAAGGCGTCGGCGGCCGAGGGCACGCCGCCCACGAGGTGGGCGATGCCGGAGCCCGCGACGGTGGCCATGAGCAGGCCGATGATGATGCGTCCGTTGGCGCGATGGTCCGTGGCGTGGCGGAAGCAGCGCACGGCCACGACGAGCAGGGCGATCGGCACCAGGAGGGCGAACCACCCGACGGTGCCGCCCACCACCCCGTGCACCACGCGGCCGACGGCGGTGCCGCGCAGGCCCCACCACTCCACGGCCGCGATCAGCGCGGCGAGCAGCAGCAGGACCAGGCCGGTGCCGTCACGGCGTTCCTCGCGGTCGATGCGCACGTCCGGGCCGAGCTTGCGGAAGCCCGCGCCGACCGGTGTGGCCAACCCCATCCACAGGGTGTGCAGGGCGCGCAGGGGCGCGGCGGGCCGGTCGGCCTCGGGGACGGTCGCGGTCGACCCCTTCCGTCCGGAGCCTCGGCGTCCGGCGGAGCCGGAGCGGGACGTGGCGGAGGAGGAGGACGACGAACGCGTGGGGGAAGTACGGGTCGCCATGCCCACCAAACTACCGCGAACCGCGGACACGGCAGGCATGGCGACCCGGAGGGGTCAGGCCTCCAGGACCACCGGGATGATCATCGGGCGCCGGCGCAGCTTGCGGTTGACCCACGTGCCGACGGTCCGGCGGACCACCTGCTGGAGCTGGTGGGCGGTGTGGTCCTTGCTGGACTGCACGGCCTCCTCGAGCGCCCGGACGATCTTCGGCTTGATCTCCTCGAACACCTTCTCGTCCTCGGCGACGCCGCGGGCGTGGACGTCCGGACCGGACACGATCGTGCCCGTCTGCCGGTTGACCACGGTGATGATCGAGATGAAGCCCTCCTCGCCCAGGACACGGCGGTCCTTGAGGTCCGAGTCGGAGATCTCACCCACGGAGGAGCCGTCCACGTACACGTAGCCGCACTCCACCTCGCCGACGACCTTCACGAGGCCGTCGGTCATGTCCACCACGGTGCCGTTGCCGGCCAGGATGACGTTCTCGGCCGGCACGCCGGTCTTCTCCGCGATCCGGCCGTTGGCGATCAGGTGGCGGGTCTCGCCGTGCACCGGCATCACGAACTCGGGCTCGACGATGTTGTAGCAGTACAGCAGCTCGCCCTCGGAGGCGTGGCCGGAGACGTGCACCTTGGCCATGCCCTTGTGCACCACGGTCGCGCCGAGCTTCATGAGCCCGTTGATCACGCGGAACACGGAGTTCTCGTTGCCCGGGATCAGGGAGGAGGCCAGCACGACGAGGTCGCCCTCCTCCAGCTGCACCTGGTGGTCCCCGTTGGCCATGCGGGACAGGGCCGCCATCGGCTCGCCCTGGGAGCCGGTGACCATGAGCACGATCTCGTCGTCTCGGTACTTGTCCACCTTGCGGATGTCCACGAGGATCCCGTTCGGCACGTCGAGGTAGCCGAGCTTCGCCGCGATGGTCATGTTGCGGATCATGGAGCGCCCGCCGAAGGCCACCTTGCGACCGTGCTTGTGGGCGGCGTCGAGGACCTGCTGCACGCGGTGCACGTGGGAGGAGAACGAGGCCACCACGATGCGGCGCTTCGCCGTGGCGAAGTAGCGCTCGAGGGTGGGGCCGATCTCCGCCTCCGTGGTGGTGAACCCCGGGACCTCGGCGTTCGTGGAGTCGGTCATGAACAGGTCCACGCCCTCCTCGCCGAGACGGGCGAAGGCGCGCAGGTCCGTGATGCGGCCGTCGAGCGGCAGCTGGTCCATCTTGAAGTCGCCGGTGTGCAGGATGGTGCCGGCGTCCGTGTGGATGGCGACGGCGAGCGCGTCCGGGATCGAGTGGTTCACGGCCACGAACTCGCACTCGAACGGGCCGAACTCGACTATGTCGTCTTCCTTGACCACGCGGGTGCGCGGCTTGATCCGGTGCTCCTCGAGCTTGGCCTCGATCAGGGCGAGGGTCAGCTTGGAGCCGATCACGGGGATGTCGTCGCGCAGGCGCAGCAGGTACGGCACGGCACCGATGTGGTCCTCGTGGCCGTGGGTCAGGACGATGCCGACGACGTCGTCCACGCGGTCCCGGATGTAGTCGAAGTCCGGCAGGATCAGGTCGACGCCGGGCTGGTGCTCCTCGGGGAAGAGGACGCCGCAGTCGACGATGAGGATCTTGCCGTCGATCTCGAAGGTGACCATGTTGCGGCCGACCTCCTCGAGGCCGCCCAGCTGGACGATGCGGCAGGTGCCCCGCTTGAGCTTGGGCGGGGTGGACAGGCGGGTGCCTGCGGTCATGGAACGGGTCCCTTCTAGAAGGTGATGCCGGCCTCCGCGAGGTCGGCTCGGATGACGGAGAGCTCGTCCGGCGTGGCCTGGACGAGGGGCAGCCGCACGGCTGCGGACGGGATGACGCCCTGGGCGGCGAGGACGGCCTTCGCGGCCACCGCGCCCTGGACGTGGGTCATGATGCCGCGCTGGACGGGGTCCAGCGCGAAGTGGTGGTCACGGGCACCGGCCAGGTCGCCGGCGTGGACGGCGTCCACGAGCTGGCGGTACAGCTCGGGGGCCGCGTGCGCGGCCACCGAGACGACCCCGACGGCGCCGAGCGCCATGAGCGGCAGGGTCGCGCCGTCGTCGCCGGAGTAGAGGTCGAGGTCCGTGTGCGCCAGGACGGTGGTGGTGGACTGCAGGTCCCCCTTGGCGTCCTTGAGTGCACGGATGTTGGGGTGCTGCGCGAGCGCGATGATCGTCTCGGGCTCGATCGGCATCACGGAGCGGCCCGGGATGTCGTAGAGCATGATCGGCAGGTCCACGCCGTCGGCCACGGCCTCGAAGTGCGCGCGGATGCCGGCCTGGTTGGGCTTGTTGTAGTACGGGGTGACGAGCAGCAGCCCGTCCACGCCCGTCTCGGCCGCGCGGCGGGACAGCTCGAGGGTGTGCGCCGTGTCGTTGGTGCCGGTGCCGGCCACGACCCTGGCGCGGTCCCCCACGGCCTCGACGACGGTGCGGAACATCGCCACGTTCTCGTCGTCCGTGAGCGTGGAGGTCTCGCCGGTGGTGCCGGTGACCACGAGGCCGTCGGCCCCGCGGTCCACCAGGTGCTCTGCCAGCGCGGCGGCCGCCTCGAGGTCCACGGCGCCCTCGTCCGTCATGGGGGTGACCATGGCGGGCACGACCGTGCCGAAGAGCAGCTCGGAGGGGATGACGGCGGAACGGACGGCACTCATGGGCCCCACCCTACCTGCGAGACTGGGGGCCCGCGCCGTCCGTGGCCCCTCCGCGACGCGCGGCGACTCGAGAGGAGCCCGCCCTGCGTCCCGCCCCGCCCCCCGCCGCCGTCCGCCCGGACCGGCCCGCGCGTCGCCGGCTGCCCGGCGTCGACGCGGCCCGCGGGATCGCCCTGCTCGGCATGATCACCGTCCACGTCGTCGACCCGGCGACGGCGGACGGGGCGCCGCACCCGGCGTTCCTGTGGTTCGCCGGACGCGCCTCGGTGCTGTTCGTCCTGCTGGCCGGCGTCGGGCTGGCCCTGTCCACGGGGGGCGCGACGCCGGCCACGGGGGTCCGGCGCGCGGCGTTGCGCCGCCGGATCACCCGACGCGCGGGCCTGCTGTTCGTGCTCGGGCTCGCGTGCGGGACGCTCGGCGTCCCCGTGGCCGTCATCCTGTGCCACTACGCCCTGCTCTTCCTGCTCGCGCTGCCCCTGCTGGGCCTGCGCGCCCGCGCCCTGGGCCTGATCGCGGGGGCGTGGCTCGTGCTCGGGCCGGTGCTGGTGTTCGCGGTGGTCGCGGCCGCGCAGGCCGCCGTGGGGCGCCAGGAGTTCTTCGTGGGCGGGCGGCTCTGGCTCTCCCCCGGCCCCGCGGACCTGCTGCGTCCCGGGCTGCTGCTGGCCGATCTGACGGTCACGGGCTACTACCCCGTCCTGTCCTGGGGCGCGTTCCTCGTGCTGGGGCTGGCCCTGGGGCGGCTGCCGCTGGACCGGCCCCGCGTGGCCGCCGGGATCCTCGGCGGCGGGGCCGCGGCGTGGGCGGCGGCCGGCGTCGTCGGTGCGGCGGTGCTGCGGGCTCCGGGCACGGTCGGGCGCGTCGCCGCGGCGATCGGCACGGACCCGGCCGAGACGGCGCTCACGCTGCGCACGGGCGAGCCGCGGCTCGCGCTGCTGATCCCGGATCCGCTGTGGCTCGCCCTGCCGACCCCGCACTCCGGGTCCGTGGTGGCCGCCGTGCTCGCGGCGGGCTGGGCCTGCGCCGTGCTGGGCGCCTGCCTGCTGGCCCGGCCGCTGGTCGGGCACGCCGCGCTGCGCCCGCTCGTGGGTGCGGGGCGCATCCCGCTCACGCTCTACGTGGGGCACCTCGTGGTGCTCGCGCTCGTGGACGCGACCGGACTCGATCCGGCCGACGGGGCGCTGCTCGCCGCCCTCGTCGTGCTGAGCCTCGCGGCCGGGCTGGCCGCCGAGCTCAGCGGCCGACGGGGTCCGCTCGAGGCCGTGATGGCCCGGCTCTCCCGGGCGGGTGGGGAACGGGCCGTCGGAGGGCGCTGAGCGACGCGTGGGCCGCGTCAGCCGGCGCGGTGCAGGCGGACGGCCTCCCGGGCCGCCTCGCGGGCGCGGCGGCGGTCGCCCGAGGCGTCGTAGGCCAGGGCGAGGCGGTAGCGGGCGCGCCAGTCGCGCGGTGCGGCCTCGGCCTCCACGCGGTACAGCTCGAACTGGGCGTCGGCGGCCTCCCGGTCGATCCGGCCGCCCGGCGAGCGCGGCAGGTCGTCCTCCGGCAGTCCGCCCTCGGCCTCGAGCTGGTCGGCCAGGCGTTCGGTCTGGCGGCCGAACCACACTTCGCGGGCCAGGACGGCCACGGTCACCAGCACCACGAGGATGACGCCCACGCCGATCGCCTTGGCCAGCGGCTGCGGGGCGCGCACCAGCGCGACGGACGCGTTGAGGGCGAACCCGGCGAACAGCAGCACGAGCAGGCAGACGAAGCCGACCCACACCTTGCTCATCACGGTCGAGCGGCGGGCACGGGCGGCGTGCGCGGTCGGGCCCACGGCGCCGTCGTCGGGGGTGCGGGAGGGCTCAGCCAAGGTCCAGGTATCCGTCCAGTCCGTAGGTCAGACCCGGGCGGGAGGCCACGGTCCGCAGGCCGAGGACGACGCCGGGCATGTAGGCGCCGCGGTCGAATGCGTCGTGCCGGACCACGAGCTGCTCGCCCGGCCCGCCCAGCAGCACCTCCTGGTGCGCCTCCAGGCCACGCAGGCGCACCGCGTGCACGTGCACGCCGTGGACGACGGCGCCGCGCGCGCCGTCCGGGTCGTGCTCGGTGGCGTCCGGGGAGACGGGCACGCCGGCCGCGTCCCGGGCCGCGCCGATGAGCTCGGCGGTCCGCACGGCCGTGCCCGACGGGGCGTCCACCTTGTCCGGATGGTGCAGCTCGACGAGCTCGACGGACTCGAAGTACCGCGCCGCCTGCGCGGCGAACGCCGAGGCCAGCACCGAGCCGACCGAGAAGTTCGGGGCGATCAGCACGCCCACCCCCGGGTGCTCAGTCAGCTGCGCCTCGAGGCGCTCGCGGCGCTCGGGCACCCAGCCCGACGTGCCGACGACCGTGTGCAGCCCATGCTCCACGGCGAAGGCCACGTTCTCGGGCGAGGCGTCCGGCACCGTGAGGTCCAGGACGTGCGTGGCGCCGGCGTCGAGCACCGCGTCCAGGCGGTCCTGCGAGCCGAGCTCGGCCACGAGCTCCAGCCCCTCGGCCGCTCGCACCGCGGGCACCGCGTGGCGGCCCATGCGGCCACGGGCGCCCAGGATCGCGACGCGCGGGACGTCGTCGGGAGCGGACACGGCGGAGGGGGTGCGGGTCTCGGTCATGGCCTCCAGCCTACGCGGCCCGCCCCGGCGGCCGTGGCCGAGGTCAGGCCGGGGCGACGACGACGCGCGCCCGGTCCCCCGCGGCCAGGCGCGCGGCCACGGCCCGGACCTGGCCGGCGTCGACCTCGCGGACCCGGGCGAGGGAGGCCGCCAGGTCCACGTACTCCCCCGTGACCAGCTCGGCCCGTCCCAGCCGGGACATGCGGGCGCCCGTGGACTCCATGCCCAGCACGGTGCCGCCGCAGATCTGCCCGTGGGCGCGCGCGAGCTCCTCCCCGGTGACGTCGGCCTCGGCCATCCGGTCCAGCTCGGCCTCCATCAGCGCGGCCACCTCGTCCACCCGGTCCGGCTGGCAGCCCGCGTACAGGCCCCAGTAGCCGGCGTCGGAGTACCCGGCGGAGAACGAGTAGGTGTTGTAGGCCAGGCCGCGGCGCTCGCGGATCTCCTGGAACAGCCGCGAGGACATGCCCCCGCCCAGGACGGACTGCATGACGCCCAGGGCGAAGCGGTCCGGGTCCGTGGTGGACAGCGAGCGGCCGCCGACGAGGACGTTGGCCTGCTCGACCGCCTTGGTGACGGTGTGCGTGCCGGTCCGCACCCGCGAGGCCGCGGCCCCGGCGGTGTCCACGGCACGACGCGGGGCGGGCAGGGCCCCCTGGGTGAGCTCCCAGCCCGAGGCGCGCAGGGCGGCGAGGACGAGGCGGCAGACCTCGTCGTGGTCGAGGTGGCCGGCGGCGGTGACGACGAGCTCGTCCGGGCGGTACCAGTGCGTGTAGTGCCCCACCACATGGTCGCGGGTGACGGCCCGGATCGTCTCGGGCGTGCCGCCGATCGGCCGGCCGAGGGGGTGGCCGTCCAGCATGACCTCGGCGAGCTTCTCGTGGGCCACGTCCACGGGGTCGTCCGCGTCCATGGCGAGCTCCTCGAGGATCACGCCGCGCTCGGTCTCGAGCTCGTCCGGGTCGATCAGGGAGGAGGTGAGCATGTCCGTGAGGACCTCCACGGCCATCGGCAGGTCCTCGTCCAGCACGCGGGCGTGGTAGACGGTGGACTCCTTGGCCGTGCCGGCGTTGGACTCCCCGCCCACGCGGTCGAAGGCGGCCGCGATGTCCATCGCGGTGCGCGTGGGAGTGCCCTTGAAGAGCAGGTGCTCGAGGAAGTGCGTGGCGCCGTAGCCCTCGGGCGACTCGTCACGGGACCCGACGGCCACCCAGTAGCCGATGGTCACCGAGCGCTGGTCCGGCATGGCCTCGGTGAGCACGCGGACGCCGCCGGGCAGCACGGAGCGGCGCACCACGGAACCGTTGCCCTCGTCCGCCAGCACGCCGTCGAAGTCCAGGGGGATCTCACGGTGAACACTCATGACGGCCATTCTCGCCCATGCGCGACGACGGCGCCGCACCACTCGCGGGGAGGGTGCGGCGCCGTCGTGGTCACCGGGCCGGGCGGGGCGGATCAGGCCTCGATCTGCGAGGACTCGATCGCGTCCGCGGTCTCGGCCAGGGCGTCGGACTCCGCCACCACCGGGGAGAGGGACAGCTTGCCGCGGTCGTCGATCTTGGTGATCTCGACCTGGACCTTCTGGCCCACGCCGAGCACGTCCTCGACGTCGTCCACGCGCTTGCCCTCGTTGAGCTTGCGCAGCTCGGAGATGTGCAACAGGCCGTCCTTGCCCGGGGTGAGCGAGACGAACCCGCCGAACGTGGTCAGCTTCACCACGGTGCCGAGGTAGCGCTCACCGACCTCGGGGACCTGCGGGTTGGCGATCGCGTTCACCGCGGAGCGCGCGGCCTCGGCCGAGGCGCCGTCGGTGGCGCCGATCAGCACGGTGCCGTCGTCCTCGATGGTGATGTCCGCGCCCGTGTCGTCCTGGATCTGGTTGATCATGGCGCCCTTGGGGCCGATGACCGCGCCGATCTTGTCCACCGGGATGCGCACGGAGATGATCCGCGGGGCGGTGGGGGCCATCTCGTCCGGGGCGTCGATGGCGGCGTTCAGCACGGACAGGATGTGCAGGCGCGCCTCGCGGGCCTGCGTCAGGGCGGCGGCCAGCACGGAGGCCGGGATGCCGTCCAGCTTGGTGTCCAGCTGGATCGCGGTGACGAACTCCGCGGTGCCGGCCACCTTGAAGTCCATGTCGCCGAACGCGTCCTCGGCGCCGAGGATGTCGGTCAGGGCCGCGTACTGGGTCTGGCCGTCCACCTCGGCGGAGACCAGGCCCATGGCGATGCCGGCCACGGGCGCACGCAGCGGCACGCCCGCGTTCAGCAGGGACAGGGTGGAGGCGCAGACGGAGCCCATCGACGTCGAGCCGTTGGAGCCGAGGGCCTCGGAGACCTGGCGGATCGCGTAGGGGAACTCCTCGCGGGCCGGCAGCACGGGCACGAGGGCGCGCTCGGCGAGGGCGCCGTGGCCGATCTCGCGGCGCTTCGGGGAGCCCACGCGGCCGGTCTCGCCGGTGGAGTACGGCGGGAAGTTGTAGTGGTGCATGTACCGCTTGGCCGTCTCCGGCGCCAACGAGTCGATCTGCTGCTCCATCTTGAGCATGTTCAGCGTGGTGACGCCCATGATCTGGGTCTCGCCGCGCTCGAAGATGGCGGAGCCGTGCACGCGGGGCAGGACCTCCACCTCCGCGGTCAGCTTGCGGATGTCCGTCAGGCCGCGGCCGTCGATGCGCACCTGGTCGGTGAGGATGCGGCGGCGCACGATCTGCTTGGTGAGGGAGCCGTAGGCCTCGGCGATCTCGCCCTTGCGCTCGGCGAAGTCCTTGCCCTCGCCGGCGAGCTCCTCGAGCACCTCGAGCAGGTAGGCGTCCGAGGCCGACTCGCGCTCCTGCTTGTCGCCGATGGAGAAGATCTCGGTCAGGCGGTCCGTGGCGAGCTTCTCGACGGCGGCGTAGGCGTCGTCCTGGTAGTCCTGGAACACGGGAACGTCCACCGGGTCCTTGCCGGCGCGCTTGACCAGGTCGGCCTGGGCCTCGCACAGGGCGCGGATGAAGGGCTTGGCGGCCTCGAGGCCCTCGGCCACGATCTCCTCGGTGGGCGCCTGCGCGCCGCGCTCCTTGACCAGGGTCCAGGAGTCCGGGGTCGCCTCGGCCTCGACCATCATGATGGCGACGTCGTCGCCCACCACACGGCCGGCCACGGCCATGTTGAACACGGCGCCCTCGAGCTGGGAGTGCTTCGGGAACGCGACCCACTGGCGCGTGCCGGAGCCGTCGTCCATGAGGGCCATGCGCACGCCGCCGATGGGACCGGAGAACGGCAGGCCGGACAGCTGCGTGGACAGGGAGGCGGCGTTGATGGCCACCGTGTCGTAGATCTCGTCCGGGGCGATCGAGGTGACGGTCACGACGACCTGGACCTCGTTGCGGATGCCCTTGACGAACGCCGGGCGCAGCGGGCGGTCGATCAGGCGGCAGGTGAGGATCGCGTCCGTGGACGGGCGGCCCTCGCGGCGGAAGAACGAGCCGGGGATGCGGCCCGCGGCGTACATGCGCTCCTCGACGTCCACGGTCAGCGGGAAGAAGTCGAAGCCCTCGCGGGGCGACTTGCCGACGGTGGTGGCGGACAGCATCGACGTCTCCTCGTCGATGTAGACCATGGCGGCGCCGGCGGCCTGCTGGGCGAGGCGCCCGGTCTCGAAGCGGACGGTGCGCTTGCCGTACGAGCCGTTGTCGATGACGGCCTCGGCGAAGGTGATCTCAGGACCCTCCATGAGGGCCTCCTTTCAGGTGGACGGCGCCGCAGGCGTCCCTGTCCCCCTGGTCTTCGATCGAGGCCCTCGGCATCCCGCCGTGCGGCGGGGTCCGGGAGCCACTGTCGAGGACCGCGAGCGATGGGCGCGGAGCCGTCGGGTGTGTCGATGATGCGGGGATGCGCGCCATGGCGCGCCGGAGTGCCGCAGGCTGCGGCGATCTCTCCCCCGGGACACACTACGTGCGTCCGGGGGCAGACGAAAGGCGGCGCCGGCGCTCGCGGGTCTCCCGCGGGCTCCGGCGCCGCCTCCTCAGGTCACTTGCGCAGGCCGAGGCGCTCGATCAGCGCGCGGTAGCGCTCGATGTCGACCTTCTGCAGGTAGCCGAGCATGCGACGACGGCGACCGACCAGGGCCATCAGGCCGCGACGGGTGTGGTGGTCGTGCTTGTGCTCCTTGAGGTGCTCGGTCAGGTCCTTGATGCGGCGGGACAGGACCGCGATCTGCACCTCGGGGGAACCGGTGTCGCCCTCGTGGGTGGCGTACTCCTTGATGATCTGCTGCTTGACAGCGGGATCCAGGGCCATGGTGGGCCTCCTTCACTTCGGTACCGCGAACACGGGCCGCGCCCCGCCGGGGCGGACGACGCGGGGCCCACCCCACCGCGGACTGCAGGGAGGCCGAGGGTCGAGTCTACCGCATCGCCTACCCTGGCCCGGTGAGCACCCCACCGGTCCCCCACTCCCCGGCCCCGTCGTCGTTCCCCCTCCGGCCGCCCGCGCCGCCCCTGGATCTGCCGCTGATCGGCCACGGCTACCCCGCGCTGCTGCGCACGCCGCGGGCCCGATGGTGGAACCCGCTCGCGTCCTTCGGCCTCGTGCTGGCCGGCCTGGTGGGCCTCCTCGTGCTCGGGGGCGTGCTGGGCGCTCTCGCCCTGATCGCCACGTCCGGGCCCGCGCTGCTCGGCGCGGCCGACCCGACGGACGTGACCGACCTCGACCTGTACTCCGCGCCCATGGTGCTGCTGAACAACCTCCTGCTCGCCGCGCTGATCGGGGTCGCGCTGCTGGCCGTGGCGCTGGGCCACCCCGTCGCCGCCCGCTTCGTCCACTCGGTCGAGGGCCGCGTGCGCTGGCGCTGGCTGGCGCGCTGCGTCGTCGTGCTGACGCCGCTGTTCCTCGCCTACGTGCTGGGCGCGTGGGCCCTCGACGGCGCCCCCACGGCCCCGCGCGCGCAGGACTGGGTCTGGCTGCTCGTCATGGCGTTCGTGCTCACCCCGTTCCAGGCCGCGGGCGAGGAGTACCTGTTCCGCGGGTGGCTGCTGCTGGCCGTCGGCACGTGGATCCGCCGGCCGGTCGTGGCCGCCGCGGTCACCGCGGTGCTCTCGGCGGCGACCTTCTCGCTCGCCCACGGCTCGCTCGACCCGTGGATCCTGCTGGACCTCGCCGCGTTCGCCGTCGCCGCCGTCCTGCTCACGTGGCGCACGGGCGGGCTCGAGGCCGCCGTCGCCCTCCACGTGGTCAACAACGTGGTGATCATCGCCGTCGGCACGCTCGTGGGCACCGTCGAGGACAGCTACGTGGGCGCGGAGACCGCCGGCTCCCCGGCGGCCACGCTGCTCTCGGTGGCGGTGGTCGCGGTGGCCACGGCGCTGCTGCTCTGGCAGGCGCGGCGGGCCGGGATCGCCCGGACGGTCCCGGTCACCGTGGGCGCCCGCCCCTGACCGGCGCCGCCCACCAGGCCACCGTCACGTAGGGCACCTGCAGGACCGCGTCCGCCGCATGGCCCAGGTGCTCGTGCAGGTACCAGTCGAGGTTGGCCGTCATCCGGGACCGGATCCGCTCGTCCGCGCGCAGCCAGTACGAGCGCGAGGCCATGAGTCCGTGCAGCCCCGCCGCGGTCATGGGCTGCGTCCACGCCCAGCGCGCGTGCTCCTCCGCCCCGAACGGGGCGCCGAACCGGCGCTGCTCCGGCCGGGCGGCGTGCACGTCCCCGGCGTGCATGATCCGGGTGAGACGGTGCACCCACGGCACCGCCGTGTCGAGCTGGTTCCACACCGCGGCCAGGCGCCCACCCGGGCGCAGCACCCGTGCGGCCTCCGCGCTCGCCGCGGCCGGGTCCATCCAGTGCCATGCCTGGGCCGCCACCACGGCGTCGGCGCTCGCCGCCGGCAGGCCCGTGGCCTCGCCCGTGCCCGGCACGGCGCGCACCCGCCCGCCCGTGCCGGCCGCGACCTCGCGTTCCAGGACGGCGCGCATCGACGCCGACGGCTCGAGGGCCGTCACCGTCCGCACCCGGTCCGCCGGGCGGGCCGCGAGCAGCCGGGTGAACAGTCCCGTCCCGGCCCCGAGCTCCACCACCTCCGCGCCGTCGGCGATGCCCGCCAGGACGCGGTCCACCACGGCGGCGGGGTAGGAGGGGCGGACGGCGTCGTAGTGCTCCCCGCCGGTCTCGAAGGGGTTGGGCCCGGCCCGACGGGCCCGGGCCGGGCGCCCCGGCAGGTTCGGCACAGCGGGGGAAGCGCCCGGCTCCGGGGCGCTCACCGGTCGGAGGGGGTCGTGGCCAGGATCGCCCGGGCCTCGTCCACGTCCTGCGTGATCTGCGCCACGAGCTTCTCGACGCCCTCGTAGGCGACCATCCCGCGCAGCCGGGCCACGAACTCGACCTCGATGTGCTGGCCGTACAGGTCGAAGTCCTCCACCCGCTCGTCATGGCGGTCGATCACGTGCGCCTCCACCACGCGGGAGACGTCCTCGAACGTGGGGTTCGAGCCGATGGAGATCGCGGCCGGCCACACGCCGCCGTGCGCGTCGTGCACCCAACCGGCGTAGACGCCGTCGGCCGGGATCATGCCCTGCACATCCGTCTCGAGGTTCGCCGTGGGGAAGCCGAGCTCGCGGCCGCGCGCGAACCCGTGCACCACCTCGCCGGCGAGCACGTGGTGCCGGCCGAGCACGGCCGCGGCCTGAGCGACGTCGCCCGCGGCCAGGGCCTCGCGCACCCACGTCGAGGAGCAACGGCGCTCCGGCTCGGCCCCGTGCTCGGCGGGGAACTCCTCGACGGCCTCGACCTCGAAGCCGTAGCGGGCCCCCAGGCGCACCATCTCCGCGACGTCGCCGGTGTTGCCCCGGCCGAAGCGCACGTCGTGCCCCACGACCACGACGGCGGCATGCAGCCCGTGCACGAGCATGCCGCGGACGAACTCCTCCGGGGACTGGTCCGCGAACTCGAGGGTGTACCGCTGCAGGAGCACCGCGTCCAGACCCGCCTCCTCCAGGAGGACGACCCGCTGCTCGGGGCTGATGATGTCCACGTGGGGCACCTCGGGCTGGTGCACGGCGCGCGGGTGCGGGGTGAAGGTCACGGCCACGGCCAGGGCGTCGCGGGCCCGCGCCAGCTCGACGACCCGGCGCAGCACCTCCCGGTGGCCGCGGTGCACGCCGTCGAAGTTGCCCAGGGTGACCACGGTGCGCGGCAGGTCCGTGGGGACCTCGTCCAGGCTGTTCCAGACCCGCATCAGAGCGCCCCCGCCTCGGCCGGGCGGGCGGGGCGGTGCGTCAGCAGCCAGATCAGGCCGACCACCGGCAGCACGAGCGGCACATAGCCGTAGCCCGCGCCGAACCGGGACCACACGGTGTCGTGGGCGAACATCCCCGGATCCAGGACGGTCCACAGGCCCACGCCCACCACGCCGGCCAGCTCCACGAGCACGGCGCCCAGCGCCACGGCCCAGGCGCGCGCGCCGGAGCGGGCGAGCGCGAACGTCGCCACGATGTACACGACCGCCGCGACCGCGGAGAGCGTGTACGCCACGGGGGCGGCGTCGAACTGCGTGAGGATCTGGAAGAGGCTGCGCGCGCTCGCGGAGAGGGCGAACACCGCGTAGACCATGACGATGATCCGGCCGAGACCCTGGTTGCGCGCGGGGGCGCCGTCGCTGGGTGCCATGTCCATCCTCCTCACCACTGCCCGAACCAGATGACCTGCATGCGATGCAGCATCACGGCGATCGTGGGCCCGACCACGGCCAGCACGAGGTTGGACCACCGGGTCTTGTCCGTGACGGCCCAGCCCACGGCGATCACCGGCACGATCAGGGCGGTGAGGATGTAGCCCCAGAACTCCCAGCCGGGGCCGTTCAGGGTGTCCCCGCCGAGCTGGCGGACGGCGGCGGCCGCCGCATAGACGAGCGTGAACAGCTCGACGGCGGCCACCGAGAGGATCGAGGCGTCCGCGGGGTGGCGGCGGATCGCCGTCATCACCACGCAGACGACGAACGAGACGGCACCGATCACCAGTCCCGTCCAGAACCAGGCGTCGAGGATCATGCGGTCCTTCCCTGTCCCGGCCCCTCGGCCGGGGCGAACACGAGCTGGGGCTTGGCGACGTCGGCGCCGCGGCGGCGCACGTCGGAGACGAGGGCGATGACGCGGCCGTCCGGCGCGCGCCCGGCGACGAGCGTCTCACCCGTGCCGGTGGGCGCCACGACCCGCCCGAAGGCGAGCTCGTGGGCCTCGTGCTCCGTCAGCTCGCGCACCGGGAAGAGCCCGGCGGCGGCCTCGGAGAGCTCGGTCATCGCGAACCGCTCCGCGAGGGCCTCGAGCGAGAGCGCGTCGGCCACGTCGAACGGGCCGACGGCGGTGCGGCGCAGCGCCGTCAGGTGACCGCCGGTCTCGAGGGCCTCGCCCAGGTCGCGGGCGAGCGCCCGGATGTAGGTCCCGGAGGAGCAGCGCACGGTGACGTCGAGGTCGACCAGCCGGCCGCCGTCGAGCCGGCGCAGCTCGTGCACCGTGAACTCGTGCACGGTGACGGGGCGGGCGTCGAGGGTGACGTCCTCTCCCGCGCGGACGCGATCGTAGGCGCGCCGGCCCGCCACCTTGACGGCGGAGACGGCCGAGGGCGCCTGCAGGATCTCGCCCGTGAGGGCGGCGACCTGCTCGGCGACGCGCTCGGGCGTGACGGCGTTGGCCAGCCGGGTCTGCACGACCTCGCCCTCCGCGTCGTCCGTGACGGTCGACTGCCCGAGCCGGATCGTGGCCGTGTACGTCTTGTCCGTGCCCGTGATGGCGGTCAGCAGGCGCGTGGCCTTGTTGACGCCGACCACGAGCAGGCCCGTGGCCATGGGGTCCAGGGTGCCGGCGTGGCCCACCTTGCGGGTGCCCGCCAGCCGGCGGACCCGCCCGACGACGTCGTGCGAGGTCCACCCCTGCGGCTTGTCCACGAGGACGACCCCCGACGCCTCCGTTCCCGGCGCGTCGGGGGCCTGTCCCCCGGTGCTGCGTGCGCTCACCGTGCCGCGGGCCTCAGGCGCGCGGGGCGTCGTCGGCGTCGGCGTCCGGCTCCGCGGTGCGGTACGGGTCCGCGTCACCGGCGTACGACGCGCCCTCGCGCGCCTTCGCCAGCTCGGCGTCCCGCTCCTTGGCCGCGCGGAGGACGTCCTCCAGGTGTGCGGCCGCCTCGGGGACGGTGTCCGCCACGAACTCGAGGGTGGGCACCAGGCGGATGGTGAGCCCGCGGCCCACCTCGCGGCGCAGGATGCCGCGGTTGTCCTGGATGCCCTCGTGGGCGGCGGCCACCGTGGCCTCGTCGCCCAGGACGGTGTAGTAGACGGTGGCGTGCTGCAGGTCGTTGGTCACGCGGACCTCCGTCACGGTGACGGGCTCCACGCGATCGTCCTTGACGCCGCGGCGCAGCGCCTCGGCCACGAGGACCTTGATGCGCTGGGCCAGGCGGCCGGCGCGTGCCGGATCGGCCATGGTGCGGTTCCTTCCGGTGGTGATGGTTCAGAGGGTGGGACGCGGAGGGCGGGGGCCCGTGCGGGCCCCCGCCCCGGCCGTCAGACGCGCGGCTTCTCCTGCATCTCGAAGGTCTCGATCACGTCGCCCTCCTTGATGTCGTTGAAGCTGCCCAGGCCGATGCCGCACTCGTAGCCCTCGCGGACCTCCGTGGCGTCGTCCTTGAAGCGGCGCAGCGACTCGATCTTGAGGTGCTCGGAGACCACCACGCCGTCGCGCACCAGGCGGGCCTGGGCGTTGCGGCGGATGAGGCCCGAGCGCACGAGCGAACCGGCGATGTTGCCCCACTTGGAGGAGCGGAACACCTCGCGGACCTCGGCCGAGCCGAGCTCGACCTCCTCGTACTCCGGCTTCAGCATGCCCTTGAGCGCGTTCTCGATGTCGTCGATCGCGTCGTAGATCACGCTGTAGAAGCGCATGTCCACGCCCTCGCGGTCGGCCAGGTCGGCGACCCGCTCGGCGGGGCGCACGTTGAAGCCGATGATGATGGCGTTGTCCACGGTCGCCAGGTTCACGTCGTTCTGCGTGATGGCGCCGACGCCGCGGTGGATGACGCGCAGCTGCACCTCGTCCTCGCCGACCTCGATCTTGAGCAGCGAGTCCTCCAGCGCCTCGACGGCACCGGACGCGTCGCCCTTGATGATGAGGTTGAGCGTGTCCAGCTTGCCCTCGGCCACGGCCTGGTCGAAGTCCTCCAGGGTGATGCGCTTGCGGCGCTTGGCCAGCTGGGCGTTGCGGTCCGCCGCCTCGCGCCTCTCCGCGATCTGGCGGGCGGTGCGCTCGTCGTCGGTGACGAGGAACGAGTCGCCGGCGCGCGGCACCGAGGACAGGCCGAGCACCTGGACGGGACGCGACGGATCGGCCGCCTCCACGGCGTTGCCGTTCTCGTCGAACATGGCGCGCACACGGCCGTGGGCGGAGCCCACCACCATGGTGTCGCCCACGCGCAGCGTGCCGGTCTGCACCAGCACGGTGACGACGGCGCCGCGGCCCTTGTCGAGGTTGGCCTCGATGGCCACGCCGCGGGCGGCCTTGTGCGGGTTCGCCCTGAGCTCGAGGGCGGCGTCCGCGGTGAGCAGGATCGCCTCGAGCAGCTTGTCGATGTTGATGTTGCTGCGCGCGGAGACGTCCACGAACATCGTGTCGCCGCCGTACTCCTCGGGCACGAGGCCGTATTCGGTGAGCTGACCGCGGATCTTGTCCGGGGCGGCGGTGTCCTTGTCGATCTTGTTGACCGCCACCACGATCGGCACGCCGGCCGACTGGGCGTGGTTGAGCGCCTCGACGGTCTGCGGCATGACGCCGTCGTCGGCCGCCACCACCAGCACGGCGATGTCGGTGACCTTCGCACCGCGGGCACGCATGGCGGTGAACGCCTCGTGACCCGGGGTGTCGATGAAGGTGAGGCGACGCTGCTCGCCCTCGTGCTCCACGGGCACCTGATAGGCGCCGATGTGCTGGGTGATGCCGCCGGCCTCGCCCTCGATGACGTTCGAGGAGCGGATGGCGTCCAGCAGACGCGTCTTGCCGTGGTCCACGTGACCCATGACGGTGACGACCGCGGGGCGCGGCTCGAGGTCGGCCTCGTCCTCGTTGGCCTCCTCGGCCTCGAGGTCGATGTCGAAGGCCTCCAGCAGCTCCTTGTCCTCGTCCTCCGGGGACACGATCTGGACCTTGTAGCCCAGCTCGTCGCCGAGCAGCTGGAAGGTCTCCTCGTCGAGGGACTGGTTGGCCGAGGCCATCTCGCCGAGGGTGAAGAGCACCTTCACCAGGTCTGCGACGTCGGCGCGGATCTTCTCGGCGAAGTCGGCCAGGGACGCACCGCGGCGCAGGCGCAGGACGGTGGTGCCGTCGCCCTTGGGGACCTTGACGCCGCCGATCTCCCGCGTGTGCTGCTGCTCGAACTCCTGGCGCTTCGCGCGCTTCGACTTGCGTCCCTTGCGCGGGCCGCCGCCGCGCCCGAAGGCGCCCTGGGCGTTGCCTCGACCGCCACGGCCGCCCGGGCCGCCGGGACGACCCGGACCGCCGCCGGGGCCGCCGCCCGGACGGCCACGGCCGCGGGCCGGCTGCGGGGCCGGGGTGATCTGCTTGGGCATCATGCCCGGGTTCGGACGCGGCCCACCGGGGCGGGGACCGCCGGCGCCCGCGGCCGGGCGCGGACCGCCCGGACGGGGGCCGCCGGCACCGGCCTGCGGACGGGGCCCGCCCGGACGAGGCGCGCGGTCCTCACGACCGGAGCGCATGCCCTGCGAGGGGGCGAACGGGTTGTTGCCCGGGCGCGGCGCACCGCCACGGCCGCCCGGGCGGGCGCCCGGGCGCGGCCTGGGGGTGACCCCGAACACCACCCTGGCCGCCGACGC